>JBGTDH010000788.1:0-4151 GCA_041748435.1 Pirellulales bacterium | reverse complement strand
TGTCCGCAGGCGATCGTGCTGCCGCCTCGAATGGATCACTACGCGGAAGTCTCACGGCAGATCCGCGAGATCTTCGATCGCTACACGCCGCTCGTGGAGCCGCTCTCCCTGGATGAAGCGTTCCTGGACGTAACGGGAAGTGCAGGACTGTTCGGCCCGGCGCCGGAAGTTGGCCGCCGGATCAAGCAGGACATCACGCGGGAACTCAAGCTGGTGGCTTCGGTGGGAGTCGCTCCCAACAAATTCCTGGCCAAGATCGCCAGTGACTTAAACAAGCCCGATGGCTTCCTCGTCGTCGAGCCAGGCGGCATTCAGGAGTTTCTCGATCCGTTGCCGGTCGGTCGCCTGTGGGGCGTTGGCCGCGTGGCAGACGGAGTGCTGCAGCGCCTCGGCATCCGGACGATTGGTCAGCTGAGGACGCATTCTGCCGAGCAATTGCGTCAGCACTTCGGCAAGGCGGGGAATCACCTCTGGGAATTGTCCCACGGCGTGGATGACCGCCCCGTCGTGCCCGATCGCGAAGCCAGGTCGATCTCGCACGAGACAACCTTCGCGACCGACATCGAGGAAATGGACGTGCTGCGGGCGTGGCTGCTGGAGCTGACGGAGCAGGTAGCCCGGAGGCTGCGGCGGCATCAGCTTCGCGGCCGGACTGTCCAGCTCAAAGTTCGTTTCGCCGATTTCAGCACCATTACGCGCTCGCAGACGTTGCCCCAGGCGACGAACGTGACCGTGGAGCTATGGCGCGCGGCCGATGAGTTGTTAATCCAGAAGCTTCCGAGACGGCGGCTCGAGGTCCGATTGCTTGGCATGGGCGTGAGCGGCCTTTCTGAACAGGGCTCGGGACAATCGCAGCAAACACTGTTTGACCAAGAGTGCCATCAGAAGCAGACGCAGCTTGACGCCGTGGCCGATCAGATCCGCCAGCAGTATGGGGTAGCGGGTCTTGGGCGAGCGGCTGCGATGCTGCATGGGGCGCGGCATCGGCCCCAGCCCCGCCCCAGTGATCCCAAATAAGGGTTCAAACTGTAAAGAGAACCGCGGATTTCGGCGGATAGACAGCGGATGACGCGGATATAACAAACAGATTTCGGAGCTCTCGACTTGAGGTGCGATTCATTTTTCGGGAATCCGCGTCATCCGCATTTAATCCGCGTCATCCGCGGTTTGCTGTCCGTCGGCTTTTAGACTGAGTAAGTGCCAACGCGTAAGTGTTCGCCATGCGTATTTGGATCGATGCCGACGCCTGTCCCGGAGAAATCAAGGAATTGTTGTATCGCGCGGCAAAGCGGCGAAAGATCCAAGTCACCCTGGTGGCCAATCAGGCGCTGCGCACGCCCGTGTCGGAGTTCATCGATAGCCTGATCGTTCCCGGTGGAATGAACGTCGCCGATCGGCAGATTGTGGAATTGCTTCAACCGGGCGATCTAGTGGTTACGGCGGATGTTCCGCTGGCTGCGGATGTGGTCGCGAAAGGCGGTCAGGCACTCGACCCCCGCGGCCAACTTTACACCGAAGCCAATGTCGGCGAGCGACTGGCCGTCCGAAATCTACTCGATGAGCTTCGCGGCGGTGGCCTGATCCTGGGCGGGCCCTCAAACTTCACGACCCGGGATCGGCAGGCATTTGCCAACCAGCTCGATCGCTGGCTGGCGAAGATCAAGTGAGGCTACCAGAGTGCTTTAATTCTTGCGTCGGCCGCCGCGGTCGGCGATGATCTAGCATTCCAAGAAAGCAAAGTCTCAGGAGATTGCCCATGCGACGCTGGAATCTCGTTGTACTGATTGCCAGTTTGTTGATCGTTCCTTTGGCCAACGGTGTTTGCGCGGGCGCCGAAAAAATCAAAGTGCTGATTGTGACGGGCTTCGATGCGGGAGCACACAAATGGGAGGAATCCGCCAAGTTGAATCAATCGATTCTGCAGCAGTCCGACCGCTTCGAAGTCGGCATTAGCGCGGACAAAGAGGTCTTCGCCTCGCCCAAGCTCAGTGAGTATGACGTGCTTGTGTTGAATTTTGGCTTCTGGAATGAAGCCGACCCCAGCGTAGCGAGCAAGGCGGGCTTAATCAGCTACGTGAAAGGGGGCGGCAATATTGTGGCTCTGCACTTTGCCTGCAGCGCGTTCCAGAACTGGAAAGAGTACGGCGAGATGCTCGGTCGCGTCTGGGTCAAAGGCACCGGCGGACATGGACCCTACGGTGAATTTACGGTACACATCAAGGACGCCAATCATCCCATCACAAAATCGCTGCAGAATTTCAAGACGGAAGACGAGCTTTACGCGAAGCTGTCGGGCGATGCCGAGATCCACGTGCTGGCCACCGCCGATTCGGTTTGGAGCGGCAAGACAGAACCGATCGTCTTCGCCAAATCGTATGGCAAGGGACGCGTGCTGCAGAACGTGCTCGGCCACGGCGTCGATGCCAAGCAGAACCCCGCTTACCAGCGTCTCCTGCGCCGCAGCGTCGAATGGGCCGCGACAGGCAAAGTAACGGTCGACTGACGCTCCCTGATCGCTCCCCTCTCCCCTTATGGGAGAGGGGCCGGGGGGTAGAAGGCCAGCCGAGCAGCAACCCTTCACACCTAGCTTTTCGCTGCCGTGTTGGCCGCGTAGACTGACGGCAGCGAGATTGAGTTGTTGAACTTGTCGGCAGGCACAAGGAGCCACGACGGCTGACTTTGAAGAACTGATCGACCTGATTCAAGCTACGGTCACGCCATCAACGACGTCGCTCGGCGACCCGTGGTCCGGCGAACCAGCAAAACAACCTTAGGACACTACATCCAAGAGGTGCGCGTATGAACGCGATCAAGATCCACGCTGTCGCCGTTTTGGCGATTCTCGCCGCCATCGTCCAGGCGAGAAAGGGCGACGCCTTTCCAGGCCCGCGGGCGCCGTTGTTCGAGTTGTGGAGAACCGCGGAAGTTGTTGTTTATGCAGATGTGATCTCTGCCACCGACACGAGCGCCGGCCAGCGATCGAGCCTGTCCATAGCCAAGCTGCTCAAATCCGGCGCCAAGGAGCCTCCCGACGTTTTTACCGTAATCACGCCAACTGGTGGATGTCCCTATCCTCACCACTTTAAGGCGAACGAACGGGCATTGATTTCTTGCGCTACGACCCCAAGGAGCTGACGTACGAGGTCGTTCACAGGTCAGACGCGGTGATTCTCTGCGAAGCGAGCGAGCTTGACCAATATTCGCGGCGTCTTGCTCAGTTGACTCCGATTCTCGAACAGTCCGACGGCCAGCGACGCATGAACATGCTCGTTTCCTGGTGCCTTGAATGCGCCAGGGCTCCGGCGACTCGCGGTGAGGGGGTGTATGGATTGCAGTACCTTCGGTCTCACCCAGACAAGCCGCATGACTTGCTCAACAAGACACAGAAGGACGAGCTGGTCGACCTATTGGTTGCAGAAAATCCGCCAGCGCGGTCTGCCGTAGAGCTTGTCGGATTGCTCGAGTCATTTCCCAGCGACAAGCTCGACCGTTATCTGCTCGCCAGCTTGCCGGAATGCCACAACTCCGGCTGGTCCGACGTCGCCCGGTTCGCAGTTCAGATTCTGCCGCGCCGATTGGGCGTCACGCTGGACGCGGCGACTAAGGCGCGAATCGAACAATACTGGCAGGACGAGGGCAACGGCTATCAGAACGATGAAGTCAGTCAGCGTCTGAATGTCTTATGGGGATTCATCTGCGGTGACGTCTGGAGCCAATGTCGAAAGCCCGCGGCAAAACTATGACTCGTGCGGCCCTCAATGGATGAAAACCCTTACGCCTCGCCGATCGCTTCATTGCTGCCTCCGCCTATGGCCGCCAGAATGTCACATAACTGGCGACAAGATAGCCGTGGCGCTCGGACTGGGACTGCCCATCCATTACTGTTGATTGTCGTTCTGATTGCGTAGCATGGCCGACCAGGACGGCATCGAGGCAAAAAACCTTGCCGTCGCCCGCGCCCCCGCTTACGTGGCGAGGTTACGGCTCGACCGTCGGTGAGCGTCTCCTCAGCGCGTAATCGGAGCGTCTTGCAACTGCTACCCCCATTTCTTCATGCGGAGCATGAAGACTGATGTGATGTGCTTAAGGCAGGCCCAATCCCACTTTCAAGCAATCGACAAACTTCTGCAGTAGCGTTGGCGAAAGGCGCC
>JBGTDH010000787.1:0-5419 GCA_041748435.1 Pirellulales bacterium | reverse complement strand
GCGCCGCTGTCGTCCAGCAGCACGTTGTTGCCGCTGCCGCCCAACAGCAGATCGTTGCCCTCGGCAGACGTGGCCTCGACTTCGACGTTGGAATCGCTGGTAGTTGTAACGGGAACGACCTCGTCCTCGAGATTGTCCGTCTCTTCGGCAATTTCGGTTTCCTCGCCGGTATCGTCGAGGATGCACGTCTCCGCGGGCAGCGGGAGCGTGACGGGCGCCTCGTCCGTCTCGTCGATGGCCGTCGTTTCGATCACCTCGCCCTCACCGCTGTCGATGGGAAGGACAATCTCCTCCGCAGCGGGCGGCGCATCTTCGAGCACATCCTCGATCGGCGCGGCTTCCTCGACCGTCTCGTCGATCATGATGGTCTCGGCATTGCAGACCAGCGGCGGCAGCGCCTCGTCCGCGACGGGCGTTTCAACAACCGTCTCCTCCTCGACCGGCGTCTCGGCGACGGGCTGATCCTCGGCTGGAGCCTCGTCTTCGCAGGGAGCTTCCTCGGTCAGCTCATCGGCCAACGGCGGCAGGACGTTCGCGCCGCTGTCGTCCAGCAGCACGTTGTTGCCGCTGCCGCCCAACAGCAGATCGTTGCCTTCGTTGCCGAAGAGGATGTCGTTGTCGCCGCCGCCGACAAGCACGTCATCCGCCGACCCACCCAGGAGCATGTCGTTGCCAGCGCCTCCCAACGCCAGGCTGGAGATGTCGGTCTCGTTCACAAACACATCGGCCCCGGCGCCTCCTTCGAAGAAGATGCCTTGCACCTTATCACGGGCAAAGGCGTGCTGCGATTGTCCCAGCAAACTGCCGCCGGCATCGAACTGCATGTAATTCACAACGACCTGATCGTCCTGTGCGTACGCCTCGGCCACATCGTTGTGTTCGGTGCCATGAATCTGCACAAAGCCATCAGCCAGCGCAATGTCGGCGGCCAACAGCGAGCGCTGCTCCAACGATTGCACGGTGAGCTTGCGACGGCGCGTCTGCGGTTGCGATTGGCTACGGGCGCGGGAATTCCTGCTGCGCATGAGCTACTCCTTATGAGAGGGCGCGCGGACGTCCACAAACGAAGTGATCGGGACGCCGCAAGAAGTGAAGAAGAACGTGCGGGACTTTGGCACATGCCATGCCGCGCGGGCCTGCTAGCGCCGCATCATTTTCCTCGCCAGCCGTCGATGCTCTTGACGGCGCAAGACTTTACGCCCGCGGCGTTGCGCGGCGATTCAAGTCGCGAGCTTACGCATCAGCGAATGCGATTGAAAAATGTTCTGACCGTGGGAAACCGCGTGGGCAAGCACCGCTAAGCCGCAAGCGGGCCGACCCACCCTTCATTAGGGGAGCGCAACGATCTGCACCCAGGCAGGGCTTTTACCGACGGGGTAGACAGCCAGCGGCTGCAAGCGGCCTTGCGCGCCAATGCGATACGCGGCTAGTTGATTGGAGCCTTGGCCCGCGGCCAGCAAGAACGTGCCGGTGGGGTCGATGGCGAAGGCGCGGGGCGTTTTCTCGGTCGACTGGTGGCCCGCGGCGGTGAGCTTGCCGCTCTCGGCGTCGACGGTGAAGAGCGCCAGGCTGTCGTGTCCGCGGTTGGAAGCGTAGAGATGCTTGCCGTCCGGGGTGGTCTCGATGTGGGCGCACGAGTTGTTGCCGGAGAAATCTGCCGGCAAGGTGGGAATGGTCTGAAACGCCGTCAACGTGCCGTTCTGCTTGTTCAGCTTGCAAGCGGTGACGCTGCTCCCTTTCTCGTTCACGAAGTACACGGATTCTCCTTGCGGATGAAACCAGAAGTGCCGCGGACCCGTGCCCGTGCCGGTGGCCAGCTCGCTGGGAGTATTGGGTGTGAGTTGTCCGGTGGATGCATCGAACTTGAACTGCAGCACTTTATCGGCGCCCGTGTTGGGGACGAACACGAAGCGGCCGGAAGGATCGGCCTGAATCGAGTGAGGGTTCTTGTCCGTCATCACGATGCTGGTGGCTTCCGCGGCGATTGTGCCATCGCTCTTGATGGGATAGATGGCGGCCTTGGCGGCGCCGTAGTAGGCCGTTAGCAGATGGCGGCCTTGCTTATCGGTCGCCAGGTACACGGGATTGTCGGCCACCGAGGTCATGCCTAGCGGCTTAAGCATTCCGTCCTGCGGGTTGATCGCCAGGGCCGCCACGCTGTTCTTGCTGCGCACGCCGACGTACAGCACGCGCCGTTTGGGATCGTTGGCCATGGCGCCGGGACCCCCCTCCATGTCAAGCTGCCCGCGAGGTGTGAGCGCGCCGGATTGCGGGTTGAGTTCTAGAATTGCGACGCGATTGTCTCCCCCGGCGGAGACATACACCAGCGTGCGCTCCGCGGCGTTAACCGTTGTGCAGGCGAACATCGAGAGTACCAGTGGGACGACACGGCAAAGGCGATACATGGGGCGGCTCCTGGATGAGTGGAATAGTCCCTTAATACCCGGCGGCCGCGAACAAGGGAACTATTTTTTTGCCGCGACGTTGGAAACGACAGATTTGGGGAAGATAGAATAGATTCGAGGACACTATGATCTTTAAGCCGCCGGGCACCTTAGAGCCAGTCTTGCATGGGCCACGTGGCAGATCATTCGCCGGTGTTGCTGGTGGCAGCGGCATTCAGCCGGTATCCGGAGGCTTTGGATTGGACGCGCGAAACCATTGCAGCGCGCTGGGGTCCGATCGCGCTGGAGAGCCCACGCTTTGAGTTCGTCGAGACCGATTACTATGCTCCCACGATGGGCGCGGGTCTGCGGAAGACGTTCTTTTCCTGTCGCACGTTGATCGACCCCGCCCGCCTGGCCGATTTCAAGTTGGCGGCCAATGCTTGGGAGTTGGAGTATGCCGCACTCGGGCGTCACACGGAGGCGCGGCCCCTGAACATCGATCCCGGTTACATAACCTTGGCCAAGCTGGTGCTGGCCTCGACCAAGGATCATGCCCATCGCATTTATCTATGCGACGGCATCTACGCGGAGGTCACGCTGCATTTCCAAGATCGGCAATGGCAGGATCATCTTTGGACGTTTCCAGATTATCGCCGCGCAGACTACCAGGAGTTTTTCACGCAATGCCGCGGCTGGCTGAAGGAGAACCGCCCACGGGAGGCATGAAGCACTCAAAACTCGTACTGAGTACTGGGTACTGAGTACTGAGTACTCAGTACCCAGTACTCACGTATCCAGCGGGCCGCGGGTTACGCCCACGTGGTTGGTGGCCTTAAGACGTGACCATACCTCGCGGCCGGTCGTGCGGCGGGCGAGCAAGTCGCGATAGAGATCGATCGTGCGGCGGGCCTCGGCGGGTGTTTCATTCAACAGCTCGATGCGAAAGTCTCGCGCGCCTTTCGACACGAGCTCGGCGGTCAGCTCGGCGGCACTCTGCGGCACGGCGTTGTAGAGCGTATTGCGGCAGCCCACATCGGCCTTGAGCGTATGCTCCATGCCCACGCGGTCCCGCAAGCGAACCTCGTGCCGGTCGCAGGGTCGGCCGCAGTTGGTGCGATTGGTGCCTGGGGAGAGCACGGCACAGAACACGCAGTGCTCCATGTGGAACATGGGCATGTGCTGGTGAATGACCACCTCCAGCCACGGGGGCGGCACGGCGGCCACGAGGTCCAGCAACTGCTCCCGATTGAGATCATACGACGCGGTCACACGCAGCGCCCCGCGTTCTCGATACAGTTGCACCGCCAGCTCGTTGGCGGCATTAAGAGAGAAATCGGCCACCAGCGGAACCTGGCGGGCAGCGTAGAACAGCAGCCCTCCCAGGTTGCGCACCAGAATGCCATCGGCCCCGTGCCGCAACAGATGCTTGAACAGCGGACCCTCGGCCGGCTTCTGAATGCGCGGCGTGGCCAGGAAGAGCTTGGCCCCCGCGGCATGTGCGCGACGCACGGCCTCTGCATACTCGCGGATGTCCTGGAAATCTGCGTACAGCTCGTCAATGCCCGCCTCGATCACCGCGCTCAACTGTGTGAGGTTGCGGCACAAAACGCGCAATGTTGTTGGCGAGTCGTCCTCCGTTTGCCTGTTGGAAGCGCGCAGCGTCGCCAAGGCCGACTCCTCCGCAATTTGGCGTAACGGCCGCTGGGAGAGTGAGCCGTCCAGCCGTTCGATCATCTCGCGGCGCAGCTTGCCCAGCACGCTTAAGGGGATCATCGGGCGGCCGTCGATCTGAGCCGACAGGGTACGCAGCTCGTACACGGTAGCCCCCAACCGGCCGACCTGATTGCGCAGCATCTCCTCGGTAATCGCATGCTGCACCGCTTCCGCCAACGGGGTCGGAGACTCGACCACCGCGCTGGCCCCCGAGGTAGCCCGGCACGTCAGTTTCAACGGTTCCCCGACGCGAGCCTCTACCTCCACATCCAACGCCACGCGACGTTGCGGAGCGGACGACGTAAAGGTCTGCCGCAAGCGGCGCGTGAGCTCCGGATCGTCGGTCTTCCACAGCCGATCGCCGGACGAAATCTGTTTCAGGTCCAGATCGCGCCGGCCAAACGCCAACTCGATCACGCCCGTCGAGACGCCTTCCTCGAGCGGCTTCCCCCGTCGAAACAACTCGTACACGCGGCCGCCTTGCTCGGGTTCGTCCGGACGTCCGCGATCGAAGACCACGCCGTCGCCGCGCTTCACGCCCGCGGCCAAGGTCACGGTCACGCGACCACCTGAGACACTCTGCACTTCGCCCAGGAAGACGCCACGCTTCGTGGGACTCCGGCCGATGACCAGCTCTTTGTGGTTGTCGCCCTTCATCCAGCCGTGGGAAAGGCCACGGGAGAAAGATAGCTCCATCTCTTCGACATCGCGACGCGTGAACAGCACGGGATGGCCGGCCACGGCGGCGTCGATGGCTTGCCGGTAATGCCGGGTGATGTTGGCCACGTACTCCGGCGTCTTCAATCGCCCCTCGATCTTGAACGAAGCGATGCCCAACTTCACGAGCTCCGGAATCACATCCCAGGCCGCGAGATCCTGGGGGCTGAGCACATAGCGATAATCGCCCAACTCCTGCGGCACGCCATCACTTAAAACCTCGTAGGGCAACCGGCAGGCCTGGGCGCACTGGCCGCGGTTGGCGCTGCGGCCCCCGAGAGCCTCGCTGGTCAGGCATTGCCCAGAGTAGGCCACGCACAACGCGCCATGCACAAACACCTCCAGCGGCATCTGCGTGTGCCTGCCGATGCGCCGCATGTCGTCGACGGACAACTCGCGGGCCAGAATGACGCGCTGCACCCCCAACTCCTCTACGAGCCGGATCGATTCGGCGCTGGTCAGCGTCATCTGCGTCGAAGCATGGATCGGCAGATCGGGGCAGATCGCGCGGATCAAGCGCACGACGCCCAAATCCTGCACGAGCACCGCATCGACACCCGCGGCCGCGATCAGGCGGATGTGCTGCTCAACCGCCTGATCGC
>JBGTDH010000786.1:0-5033 GCA_041748435.1 Pirellulales bacterium | reverse complement strand
CGGGCTTTTGATCAAGCACCCTAGCTGGACGGCCTGCATGCGGAAGCCCACTATCGTCGCGGCCAATGCTTGTTCGCGTTGCGGCAATTTGATGCAGCCCAAGGAGCGCTCGTGCGTGCGCGCGACGAAGACATTTGCCCGTTGCGGGCCATCACGCCGCTCGTGAACGCGGTACGTCGCGCCGCAGCGGCGGAAGGCGCGCCGCTCGTCGATTTCGAGCGTTGGCTGGAAGACGAGAGCCAACGCCGCTATGGCCATGCGATCCTGGGGCGCGAGATGTTTCTCGATCACGTGCATCCGACGATCGAGGTGAATGGTCGGCTGGCGATGTTGTTGATCGACGAACTCAACCGACAGGACATCGCAAGAGTCAAGAGCGAGTGGCGAGAGCGCTGCGAGGCCACAGCGGCACAGCAAGTGCTCGCTCAGCTTCAGCCGGCAGATCATGCCACGGCGCATCGCATGGTGGCCAAAGTGCTGAGTTGGGCCGGCAAGATCGAGGAGGCTGGCCCCGCGGCACTGGCGGCGCTGGCGATCGAGCCGGAGGATCGGGAGAGTCTATTCATCGCCGGCGCGTATAAAAAATTCCTGGGCCACGACCGCGAGGGGAACGAGCTGTATCGGCGTGCCTTGGAGAAGGAAATTGCCGAGCATCCCGAGGACGTGGAAGCCCGCCACTTCCTGGCCAAGACGCTGCTGGAGTTAGGCGAGCTCGACGCAGCCCGCCGGCACGCGCAAGAAGCGTTGAAGTTGCGGCCCGACAGTGCCGAAGCGCAGCGTCTTCTAGAGCAGCTCGATCCGTGAGCATACGGGGCAGTTGATCCGGCGCGTGATCTTGCGTTTGCGGAAGGACATATCTCGCAGATCGATGGAGAGCATCTGTCCCAACAGCGGCTCGCCCAATCCCGCCAGGAGTTTGATGGCTTCCATCGCTCCCAGGCAGCCAGCCGTGCCGGCCACCGCGCCGAAGATGGGAAACTCCCGCTTCCAGGCCGGAGGGTTCTCCGGATGCAGGCAAGCCAGGCAAGGCGTGCGCCCCGGCACGATGCTCGTGACTTGCACCTCCAACTCATACACAGCGCATTCTACAAGCGGCTTGCGTTGCCGCACCGCCTCCCGGTTCATCAGATAGCGCTCGGTGAACAGCGGTGCGCAGTCAACCACGAGATCGGCCTCGCCCACCAGCCACGCGGCGTTGCCTTCGCCAATACTCTCGTTCACGGCCAGCACCTCCAGCCGCGGGTTCAACTCACGCAGCCGCCGCGTGGCACATTCCACGCGCGGCTTGCCCAGCCAATCGTGCGTCATCAAGATTTGACGATTGAGATCGTTGGGACGCACGTTCCCCGCGTGGGCTAGTATCAACCGTCCGACGCCGGCGGCCGCCAGTTGATAGGCGACCACGCCCCCCAACCCGCCGCAGCGCGAGACGAGCACGCTGGCCCCCTTGAGCCGCTCCTGTCCGGCTTCGCCGAAGCCCTGCACCCACAGTTGCCACTGGTAAACATCCCGTTCTTCGTCGCTCAGCATGCGTCGCTTTCTCAGCCTCCGGAGATCGGAGCGGCAAAGGTCACGGTCTGCCCCTCGCGCAGTGCGGCCGACGTATCCGGCGAAATCTGCTCGTCATCGACGAACACGAGAACGGAGCGTTGCAGTCGCCCGTCGCTGTCCAAAAGCATGCGACGCAGCTCCTCACCATGCCGCTCTGCCACAAGCCGCGCCACCTCCAGCACGGTGCCGGCCGCGGCGAGTTCGATCGTCTCGCCCGCCGTGCCAGCCGCCCGCCGCAATTGTGCCGTGTATTCGATGTTCAACATCGCAGCATCATAACTCACTCGGGCGCGAATCTGGAGAGGCCGATTCGCCATCGGGGTCGTCCGGGATGCCGGCGGCCAGGAGGCGGTCGATCAGGGCCAGCGCATCGCGTTTGCTGCGGATGGTCTTCTCCAGTTGGGCGTCCCGCACCCGCTCCAGCAGCCATTTGTAATGCTTGCCCTGCGGCACGCCGTGGCGGATCAGATCGTGGCCGCCGAGGAGCTGCGAGGGGTTGAGCTCCTCGGGCGATTGCTCCAGCAACGTGCGGCAGTAGTCGATCTCCGTGGTGTCGCCGTCGCTGGCCAGGGCGTCGGCCGTGTGCAGATCGAGCAGCTCCTCGATCCCCTCAGTCGTGAGCATCCGCTGTAGCTTGGCCCACCGCATCTGCCGGGCCTGTCCCAGATACATGTGGTAACGCACCAGCCAGCACACGCGGGCCGTCTCCTTGTTGGAGAGCTTCCAGCGGCGGCAAACCCGCTCGGCTATCGTCTCGCCCACCAGCTCGTGGTCGTAGAATGAAAGCCGGCCGTCGCGACGGGCCATCGTCACCGGCTTGCCGATATCGTGCAGCAAGGCGGCCAGCGCCAGGGTGAAGCTTGGCGCCTGCAGTTGCTGCAACACCAGCAGCGTATGGTCCCACAGATCGCCGTCGGGCTGCATCCGCTTGCCTTGCGGGATGCCGCGCATGGCGACCGCCTCGGGCAGGACCGCGGCCAGCAACTGGGTGTCCCGCAGCAATGGCAGCGCGGTGATGCGGGAAGCATGCATGAGCATCGGCCGAACTTCCTGGGCAATCCGCTCGGCACTGACCACTTCGATCTGGCTAGCCATCTGCCGGATGGCTTCCTGCGTGGCATCGTCCAGTCGAAAGCCAAACGTGGCGGTGAAACGCACGGCGCGCAGCATGCGCAGCTTGTCTTCCGTGAATCGCTCGACCGGATTGCCGATGGCCCGCACGATGCCGGCTCGCAGATCTTCCCGGCCGCGGATGAAGTCGATCACTTCGCTGGTGAGCGGATCGAAGAACAGGCCGTTGATGGTGAAGTCGCGGCGCTGGGCGTCTTCCTCGGGGCCGCTGAAAGTGACGCTGTCCGGATGGCGGCCGTCGCTGTACGTGGCATCGCGGCGAAAGGTGGTAACCTCGACGGCTCCCGCCTCGCGCGGCCCCAGCACGGAAATGACGCCGAAGGCGGCGCCGATGGCCAGCGTGCGTCGCCGGCCGAAAACTTCGCGAATCTGCTCCGGCTGCGCGCTGGTGGCCACGTCGTAATCCTTGGGCGTGCGCGATAGAAGCTGATCGCGCACACAGCCGCCGGCCCAGTAGGCGATGTGGCCCGCGGCGCGCAGTTTGCGCACCACGTCCAGGGCGAACTCGCGTTGGGAGGTAGGGTTCATGGCCGAGGATCGACTCTCGCGGCGAGTCTTAGAACAGGGTCAGTTGCTTGACACCTTCCCCTTGGACAAAGCCGGCGATGCTGGAGTTCACCAGATCCAGGAGCTTTCGGCGCGCGGCCGCATCCAGCTTGAATTCTCGCTCCAAGCCGGGTCGCAGGAAATGCAGCACAATGCTCGCCGGCGGTTTTCCCAGGATTTGCTCCACGGCGAGCGCGTAGACCAGCATCTGCATTTCGTACTCCGCGGCGGTTGCCGCCAGCGTAGCCGCATCGACTTGATTGGTCTTGTAGTCCAACACATGCCATTGGCCGGCGTCGTCCAAGTACAGGCAATCCAAGAAGCCTTGCAGATACCGGGCATCGGCATCCTTCGTCCCCGGCGGCCAGGCCAGCAAGAACTCTTGCTCGGCATGCAGTTCACGAGCATGCGCCAATACGGCGGCTCGCGGCGTCTGCAAGAACTTCTCGATCAGGCGGCGGGCTTCGCCTGCGGTCGCCGAATCGAGCATCTGCCGCGCGGCATGCCGCGCCACAAGCGCCGGCAGATCGAACTTCTGGCCGAAGGGGATTTCGGCCAGCGCCGCATGCACGAGTGTGCCCAGGTCCAACGCATCGACCTGCACCGTGGGAGGCGGCACGGGGATCGGCTCGACCGTCTCTGCCGCTGTTTGCGGGACTTTCAGTGTTCCGTGCAGTCGGGAGAAGGAAAACTGCCGGCGAGCCGCAACATCAGCCGCCACCGGACCGCTGTGCGGCACGGCGGCAATATCGCCAATCTCCGCCAGATGCGAAGCCTGATCGGCCATCTCTTCCAGCGACGGTCGCCGCGAAGCCGTGCCGCGCTCTGCCGGCAAAGGCGGCTCCTCGAGCGTCACGCGCACGTGCGGTGCGGCATTACCGGCGGGCAGCCTGGCAATGCACTCCCCGGTTCGCAACTCGTAACGCTCGGCCAACAGCGTCATCCACGGGTTCTCGGGTTTCTCCAAATCCTTCACGCCGCTGGAGAGGAGCAAGTAATCGGCCGCGCGGGTCGTGGCCACGTAGAGCAGCCGCACGCGTTCCTGCTCCTCCTCGTCGCGCTCCATAATGTTGTACAGATCGAGTCCGCAGAAGCCGTGCTCGGGGTGCCCTTCGGGGAGTTTTACCAGCGGACCGAGTTCGGGATGATAGGCCGCGGCCGGACCGTGCGTGATGGGCTTGCGCCCCAGGTCCGGCACCACCACCAAGGGAAACTCCAACCCCTTGGCCGCATGGATCGTGAGCAGCTTCACAACATTCGTCGATTCCGGGTGCGTGGCCGCCAACGCCTCCTTGGGCTGTTCGGCCACGAACTCCGCCAACTGCGTGATGAAATCGGAGAGCGTGAACATCGCCGAGCGATCGAACAACCGTGCCTGATCGATCAGCTTTCTGAGGTTGGCCAGCTTGCGCTCTCCCAGAAACTCGGCTATCAGTGTGGCATCGTACCCTGTGAGCTCCAGTGCCTCGCCTATCAGCTCCGCGATCGGCACGCGGTCCTTCTTCAATCGAAGCTGCTTGAGGGTCTGCGCCGCGAACCGCACGCGCGCGGCCTGATCTCCGCCCAATTGCTGCGGAAGCTTGTAGACAAACAGGCCGTTGGCCAGGCCGCCGGGAAGCTGGGCCAGCCACAGCAGCGATTCGTCGCTCAGGCAGAAGAACGGACTGCGGAGCACGCCGGCCAGGCTCACTTCGTCGCTGGGGCTGTTGATCGTGCGCAGCAGGTTCAGCAGATCGAACACCTCTTGCTGTGCATAGAACGCGTGCCCGCCGACCAGGTAATAGGGAATGTCGTACCGCCGCAGG
>JBGTDH010000785.1:0-9295 GCA_041748435.1 Pirellulales bacterium | reverse complement strand
ACTGGCCGTCGTCGCGGCCGTAGCGGTGGGATGGCCGCAAATCCGCCGGTATACGCAGCAGCCGCACCTGGGCGGCGATTGGGATCAGCCTGCCGCAGCGGAGCCATCCAAGATCGAAGAAGCGGGCATTGTCCCCGCGGCGGAGCGTACGCTGGACAACCCTTAATTCGCGCGACCGCTACAATCGGACTTTGGCGTGGCCGGGATACGCCGCACTGCCGCCGCGGTTTGTTTCCGGTACTAGAGTAGTGAGGGTGTCGCTGCGCTGCGATTTGAGAGATGTCAGCGGGTCGCCCCGTTTCCTCACGTTCCCGGAGGCGTGGCATGTCGAACTTATCGACCAATCAGCCTGGCGTGCTGGCTCAGCGGCAGATTGAACAAATTGTGTTGCGGCTGTTGAACGCGGCCCACAGCGAAGATCTGGTGGAGCGCCGCGGCGAGCCGCGCAGCCCGTTCTTCCGTCCGATCTCCGTTCGACTGGATGGTGCGCAGCGGAGGCAGTATTCGGCGTTCTCGCGGGAGATCTCCAAAAGCGGCATCGGCTTGCTGCACAACATGCCGCTGGATCCCGCCGAGGTGACCTTGGCCATCCTGGGACCCGTTGGAGAGATTTGCCGGTTTCGCACGAAAATTATGTGGTGCCGGCCGTGCGGCGAGGGGTGGTATCTCAGCGGCGGCCGCTTCCTTGATGTGGCCGGCGGTTAGCCGCGACGTGGAGTCTTCGGAGCGGAGCGCTTTAAGCATGTCGATACAGACGGCATGAATAGGGGCAGGGCAGAGTCATGTTCAAAATGGTTCCTTTGTCGATGCTGCGTGTCGGCGCGGTATTGGCTTCGCCGATCGTCGATAGCCAGAGCACTAAGCTGCTGGCGGCGGAGCATCCCATCACGCCGGAGCTGCTCGACAAACTGCGTAGCCGCGGGGTGCAATCGGTTATTATCGATGTCAACGATCTAGCTCGGCTGACGGCGTTCCAGCCGCAAGGCACCAGCAATCAGGCGCTGCCCGCACGGCCGGGCGTTCGCTCGGACCTGGAGAATCGGGTCAGCCAGGAGCTGGACCGGCTGAGCGACTTGGAGTTGGACCTGTCCGCTTGTATTCAGGGTTCGCCCTTTACGCAAGACATTGCGCCGAGGGAAGCGGTGTCGTATCGGCCGGAGGCCATGAATTCCTGTCTGGACCAGCATCAAGACTGCGTTCGCCAGGTGGACGGCCTGATGGCTAATCTGGCCGCCGGCGACGAGGTCGATCTGAGCGCGTTGCAGAACCTCTCTCAGGACACGCTCACGCAGGCGGGCAAGGACCTCGATATCTTCGTCTGTCTGGGGATCACACCTTCCAGCGACAGCTACCCGGGACGGCACGGCGTGCATACCGCCATGCTGGCCATGTCGATCGGAGCCGAGCTTGGCTTGGATCGCCAGACGCTGGTCGAACTGGGGCTGGGCTGCATGATTCACGACGCCGGCATGCTCCGCATCAATGAGCAGTCCTTTCAGCATCGGCGCGTGGCGGGTCCGGACGAATTCCTCGAGATCACCAAGCATCCGCTGCGCACGTTCGAGCTGCTGGAGCGCAACCTGGACCAGGTGCCCGCCGCCAGCCGGATGGTGGCTTATCAGATTCACGAGCGCGCCAACGGCAGCGGCTATCCGCGCGGGCGGTCGGGAGACCGAATTCACCCACTGGCGAAGATCGCGGGCGTGGCCGACACGTACACGGCCCTGGTGTCGCGCCGCCCCTATCGACCCGGCATGCTTCCGTACCATGCCATGGTGAAGATGCTCCAGGATGTGGGGCATGGCCTCTACGATGGGCAAATTGTGCGCGCTTTGCTGAACACGGTCTCGTTGTTTCCCATCGGCTCGTGCGTCGTGCTGAATGACGATCGCGTGGGCAAGGTCATTCGCTCCAACAGCGACGGCTACGACCGGCCGGTGCTGGAGGTCTGGCGGCGCGACGCACTGACTACGGCGCCGGAGGTTGTGAATCTTCGCGAGCAGCCGGAGCTGAAGATTGTGCGCGTGCTGGCGAAGCTGGGCGTTTAGGCGGTTAGCCGCACTCACAAAGTCCACGCAGCGGAGCGATCCAGCGGCGACCCACTCAATCGCCGCCTGGCTTGTCGATCTGGGCTGCTGCGCCTAGACTTCTGTAATGCAGGGCTGGGTTCTTAGCGCATTGATCGGGATCGTGGCGGGCGCTGCCCTTGCGGCGGAACCGGCGATTCCGAACGAATCGGCGGCCCAGCGCGGTTATCGTCTGCTCACCACCAAAGCGTATCTCTCGCCCGATTTCGATCAAGAGACGTTTGACGCGTTGTGGCAGACGTGGGAAGAGCCGTTGCGCTCCCAGGCGGCGGAGGCGTCGATCGACGAGCGCCGCCGATTGGCCTTCTCTCGTTACGGCTTGATGTTGGCGCCCGACAGTGATCCTCCCCGGACGGGCGGTGGTCCGACGCCGCTGCAGTATGTCGACGATGGCCGGGGCAACTGGGTCATGAATTGCTTTGCCTGTCACGGCGGAAAAGTGGCGGGCCGCGTGATTCCCGGACTTCCCAATTCGCACTATGCACTGGAGACGCTGACGGAAGAAGTGCGGCGGACCAAGATTCATCAACAGAAGCCATTTGCAAGAATGGACGCCGGCTCGCTGTTCGTGCCGCTGGGAGGGACTAATGGCACCACCAACGCCGTGATCTTTGGCGTCATGCTGCTAGCCAAACGGGACGTCGATCTGAATGTGCGGCAGGATAATCCCTCGCCGCCGCTGGTGCATCACGATCTCGACGCGCCTCCCTGGTGGCATTATCGCAAGAAGAAGCACATTTATATTGATGGCTTCGCCGCCAAGGGGCATCGGCCGCTGATGCAGTTTCTGCTGGTCCCCAGCAACGGCCCGCCACGATTTCACGCGTGGGAAGACGACTATCGCGCCATCGAAGCGTATTTGGAATCGCTGGAGCCGCCGCGGTATCCGTTTGCGATCGATCGGCCGCTGGCGGCCCGCGGCGAAGTGGCATTCCAGCGCGTGTGTGCCGAGTGTCACGGAACGTATGGCCCGCGAGAGACGTACCCGGAGAAGCTGGTGCCGATTGCCGAGATTGGCACCGACGCCACGCGTTTGCAGGCCACCAGCGTTGCCGGGCGCACGCTGTATCACGAGAGTTGGTTTGCCGATCACGGCGGCAAGGACACCATACTCGATCCGGGGGGTTATGTTGCACCGCCGCTGGACGGCATCTGGGCCTCGGCCCCGTATTTGCACAACGGCAGCGTGCCTACGCTGTGGCACGTGCTGCATCCGGAGGAGCGTCCGCGTGTCTGGCTGCGAACCGAAGATGGTTACGATCGCGAGCGCGTTGGATTAGAGGTCCAATCCTTTCAATCGCTGCCGCCGAATGTCGTTACGCCAGCGGAGCGCCGCCGCTATTTTGACGCGCGCCGACCCGGCAAGAGCGCCGCCGGACATGATTATCCGGATGCACTCACGGCCGACGAGAAGCGCGCGGTGCTGGAGTATCTCAAGGCGCTGTGACTGGCCAGCAACCAGTAGAAGGGTGACGCATCATGCGTTGGCAAGGCCGACGGGAGAGTCAGAACATCGATGATCGCCGGAGTGTCTCCGGGACCGGCGTGGCGGCGGGGGGCGGCATCGGAGTGGTGTTGGTGGTGATCGTGCTGTCGCTGCTTACCGGTCAAGATCCGGGAGCCATCCTGCAGGACATGCAGCAAGGCCAGCCACCCGCCGGCGCCCCCGGCGAACCAGGCGAAGTGGCGCAGGACGGCCCCAACGACGAGATGCGGGACTTCGTGGCCGTGGTGCTGGCCGATACCGAGGACGTCTGGAACGACCAGTTTGCAAAACTGGGCCGGCAGTACCAAGAGCCCACGCTGGTGTTGTTTCGCGGCCGTGTGGAGAGTGCTTGCGGACAGGCCAGTTCTGCGGTCGGACCGTTCTATTGTCCCGGCGATCACAAGCTATACATCGATCTGGCGTTTTTCGAGGAGCTGAAACGCCGCTTTGGCGCGCCGGGCGATTTCGCTCAGGCGTATGTCATTGCCCATGAGGTGGGCCATCACGTGCAAACGCTGCTGGGCACCACGGCCAAGGTCGACGGCATGCGCCGCCGGCTGAGCAAGGTGGAGGCAAATGAGCTTTCGGTGCGGATGGAACTCCAGGCCGATTTCCTGGCCGGTGTGTGGGCCCATCACGCGCAGAAGACCAAGCAGATTCTGGAGCCGGGCGATCTGAAGGAAGCGCTGGATGCCGCCAACGCCATCGGCGACGACAACTTGCAGCAGCAGGGGCAAGGCTATGTGGTGCCCGACTCGTTTACGCACGGCTCTTCCGAGCAGCGCATTCGCTGGTTCCGCCGCGGCTTCGAAACCGGCGACATCAACCAGGGAGATACGTTCAGGATTCCCGAGGGTGATCTCTAACGCGTTCGCTTGAGAAGTTCAGCCGCCCACGCAGCATCTTCCGGGGGCATTGGAACTTTGGGCGGTCGCGAGTAATCGGTAAGCAGTTCGTAGCCAAACGCTTCATAGATTGAGCGCCAAGCGGCCTGTAAATCCAGTGCTACATCGGCGTCGCCCGGCAGCAGCGGAACAGGAACGATGGGCAGCGGGTCGCGATATCCTAACGGCCATACATCGATCACGGGGCGGCTCTCCGCGCGACCAAGCAGCACATAATAAGGATAATCTGGCAGCGGCTTGCGCATGGGCACTCGTCGCCCTTCTCGCAGCAAATCGATTTCAATTAGATGAACGTCGCTGAGCAACCGACGCCGCCGCTTTCGGAGATACTCTCTGCGTCCGGGATTCCGTTTGTTGGTCGGCGAGAGGACTTCGATCGCCGTGACTAATTGCCGCTCGGCCACGTCGACGATCCTGACAGTTACGTGCGGAACACGCAACGGCATCACGGTGGGCAGCCTCAGGGGCGCCTCTGCCACCGCGACCGCGCCCGTTGGTTGCCGGGCCGCGCGGCTTATCACCGCCACATCCGGATAGAAGTTCGTCCGCGCGACAGCCACGTCGTCGTCCTGATCGAACACGAACCGCTCGGGGGTCAGCGCCACGTAGTGGGGACGCAACTGCGGCGTCAACTGGCGAGCAATCTCGATGCATAATTGCGAATGCACGCTCATCCAGGCGACACCTTCCAAGTACGGGTCCATTCCTGGAAACGGGCAGGGCATAGGGCGGCCTCGCAGACAATTGGTTCGACCGCTATTGTAACACCCGGCGCGGCGTCGCTCAGTACTGAGTACTCAGTAAACTGAGTACTCAGTATCTCAACTCCCCGCCCATCGCTTTGTTCTCTATAATCTCGTATCGCGTGCGAGAATCAGAACACCTAACCGGCGGCGAGGGAGCGCAAAACGCATGGCGGACTACTCGAAGCATCAGCAAAAGATCATCAAGAACTATTACGACAACGTAGACGCCATCTCGCTGCAGAAGCTGGGGGAGAGCGTCACCGAGTTGTACCTGTCCGAAGGGAAGAAGCGGCAACAGCAATGGAAACGCATCGTTACGGCCTTGGAAAAACTTAAGGTGCCGAAGAGTCGCATCGATAACCTGCTGAAGCAGGACGATCCGGCCCTGGTGGCCAAACTTCTGGAAGAACTGCTGGCCAAGAAATGACGCACTCTCCCGGACATGGCTGGGTGGCGGTCGGCGCGGCGCTGGCCGGCCTGGGGGTCCTAGCCGGGGCCTTCGGTGCGCACGGCTTAGAGGGGCGGCTCTCGGCAGATCAGCTCGAAACCTTCGAAGTGGCCGTCCGCTACCAGATGTATCATGCCTTGGCCCTCGTGCTGCTCGGCCTGCTGATGCCGCGAACTCCACGCATCATGGCAGCCGCGGGCTGGCTCTTCTTGGCCGGCATCGTGCTCTTCTCCGGCTGCCTCTACGCCTGGGTTTTAACCGGCATCAGAACCTTCGCCCTGATCGTTCCCCTCGGCGGGACATTCTTCCTCCTCGGCTGGCTGACGCTCACCCTCGCCATGCTCCGCCGCGACACCTCGCCGGCAGAGGCCTGAAGATGTCAACCACGGGCGTAGATCGGGATCAACTGGCCGAGAAGTATCTGGCGCAGTTGCCCTATGCGCCTTATCCGGTTCAAGAAGAAGCGTTGTTGGCCTGGTTCACTGCCGAACAAGGCGTGCTGGTCTGCGCGCCCACGGGCACGGGCAAAACGCTGATCGCCGAGGCGGCGCTGTTCGAAGCGCTGCACAACGGCACCACCGCGTATTACACGACACCGCTGATTGCGCTGACGGAGCAGAAGTTTGCTGAGATGCAAACCGCCGCCGTCCGTTGGGGGTTCTCTCCCGACGATGTGGGCCTGGTCACCGGCAATCGCCGCGTCAACCCGCGGGCTCGCGTGCTGGTCGTGGTGGCGGAGATTCTGCTCAATCGCCTGCTGCACACGGAGGCCTTCGATTTCTGCGAGGTCTCTTCCGTGGTGATGGACGAGTTCCACAGCTTCGGCGACCCGCAACGCGGCATCGTGTGGGAGCTCTCGCTGGGCATGCTTCCCAAGCACGTGCGGCTGCTGTTGCTCTCCGCCACGGTGGGTAATTCCAAGGAGTTCGTCTCCTGGTTGGATCGCGCCCACGGGCGCAAGATCGACCTGGTGGAAGGAACGGAGCGCCGCGTGCCGCTGGTGTATCAATGGGTGGGCGATCAGTTGCTCAACGAGCAGTTGGAGCTGATGGCGGCCGGAGATGCCGCCGCACGCCGCACGCCGGCCCTGGTGTTTGCGTTCAATCGGGACGAGTGCTGGAACGTGGCCGAGCAGCTCAAGGGATGCTCGCTGACGTTCGAGCCGGAGCGGTCGCAACTCATCGCGGAGGTCAACCGCCTCGATTGGTCCCAAGGCGTGGGGCCCAAGCTCAAACAGTTGCTGCATCGCGGCGTGGGCGTGCATCACGCCGGCATGCTCCCCAAGTATCGCCGCGTGGTCGAGGACCTGTTTCAACGCAAACTGCTGTCCGTCTGCATGTGTACGGAGACGCTGGCCGCCGGTATCAACCTGCCGGCCCGCAGTGTGGTGCTCACCACCTTGGTCAAAGGTCCCCCCGGAGAGGAGAAGCTGCTGGATGCCAGCGTAGCCCATCAAATCTTTGGCCGCGCGGGTCGCCCACAGTACGACGCCGTGGGCTATGTCGTGGCCATGGCTCACGAGGACGATGTAAAGATCGCCCGTTGGAAAGAGAAATACGACGCCATTCCCGAAGACACCAAAGACCCGGGGCTGATGAAGGCCAAGAAGGCGCTCAAGAAAAAGAAGCCCACGCGGCGGGAGACGCAGGTTTATTGGAACGAGCCGCAGTACGAGAAGCTCAAGACCGCGCCGCCGGGGAAGCTCTACAGCAAGGGTCCGTTGCCGTGGAGATTGCTGGCCTACATGCTTTCCATCTCTCCCGAGGTGGGCCGCATTCGAGCATTGGTCCGCAAGCGTCTGATGGACGAGCCTCGCATCAAGGCGGGCGAAGAGCAGCTTGTGCAGATGCTGCTCACACTGCAAGCCGCCGGCTTTGTGAAGCTGGAACCCGATCCGCCGGAGCAGGAAGAAGTGGCCTTGCCGACCGCGCAAGAGGTGCTCGCCCGCTATAGCCTAAACTTCACGCCCACGGAGCCGAAGCCCGCTCCGCCGGAGCGGAAGCTGTACGTGCCTGAGTTCGCGCGGCCGACGAATTCACTCGCCCAGTTGCTGGTGTTCCGCAGCGTGAATCCCGTTTACGGCGCCTTTCTGCTGGATCATCTGGGTATCGCCGATTCAACAGAGAGGCTGCAAGCCTTGGAAAGCGTGCTCGGCCTGCCCAAGCCGCTGTTGAAATATGTGCGCGTCCCCTGGGAGCTTCCTCCTGGCCCGTTGGCCACCACGCGCTTGGATGAGGAGCTCATCCGCCGCGGGCTGTTGTTGCCGCCCCCCTCGCCCGACGACGAGCCGGAGCAGAGCGTTCGATTCGAAGATCGCCCCCCGCGTCCGCCGGTGCTGGGGGAGAAGCTCAAGCTGTTGTTCGACGCGCAATACCCCGGCGTGACCGATGTAGAAGTGCAAGGCGTGTGGGCCGCGGCAGAGCTGCTGGAGTTCAACGGCAAGTTCAACAACTACATCAAGGCACGCGACCTCACGAAGCAAGAAGGCCTTATCTTTCGTCACGTGCTGCGATTGATCCTGATGTGCGAGGAGTTCGCCGCGGTCTGTCCCAAGGACCTCACTCCCGAGGAATGGCAGACGTGGTTGCGGGGTCTTTCCGAGCAGCTCACGGCCAGTTGCCGCGACGTCGACCCTACCAGCACGGAAGAAATGATCGCCATTGCCCACGCCGCCGACGTCGTCGAGGGGGAAACCCACGCCGCCAAGTAACGCGGTAGCCCGGACTGCCCGTTGCAACCGCCCGAGATTCTTTGCGTCTCTGCGCCTTGGGTGCGTCAGGCGAAGCCTGATTGTTCTTGTTAGTTGAAAGTACTAATCATGGAAGTTGTTCGTTCGCCATGTAGCTGACCGAGCGGGCGTCGGAGTAATTCGGCGTTCCGAAGCCTCGGCTGAAAGCGCCGATCGTGGAATCGGACGACCAGGGTCGCAAAACGGTCCGTCGGTCGAAGCAGGGGCCGCCCCAGGGAGGATGCATTTCCCCCTTGCTGGCGAATGTGTACCTGCACTGGTTCGAGCATCTGTTTCATCGGCCGGAAGGTCCAGGCACATGGGCCAAGGCCCATCTGGTGCGGTACGCGGATGACTTCGTCATCCTGGCCCGTTACCAGGGAGAGCGCCTGCAAGGATGGGTGGAACAGACTCTGGAAGGCCGCTTCAAGTTGACGATCAACCGCGAGAAGACCCGCGTGGTAAAGCTTGCGGAAGCGGGAGCCAGCTTGTCGTTTCTGGGTTTCACGTTCCGGTACGACCGCGACCTGCGTGGCCGCGATCATCGCTACTTGAACGTATTCCCGCCGAAGAAGTCGGTGATCCGCTTGCGTGAGAAACTGCGTCTGTTGCTGGCCAGCAACCCGGTCACGCCGATTCCGATGCTCATCGGACGGGTGAATCGGCTGTTGCAGGGCTGGAAACAGTATTTCTCGCATGGTTACCCGCGAATGGCGTTTCGAGCGGTGAACCGTTACGCGGTCGAATCGCTTACGCGTCATTTGCGACGTCGGAGTCAACGTCCCTTCCGGCCTTCGGAAGGAGTGTCGTACTACGCCCCGTTGCAGCGCCTCGGCCTGCGACTGCTTTAACGACAACGTGGAATCCTTGTGCATGCTTAGCTGAAACTTTCGGG
>JBGTDH010000784.1:0-6354 GCA_041748435.1 Pirellulales bacterium | reverse complement strand
GGGGTTTAACAACAAGCTAAAACTGATCACCAGAAAATCGTATGGCTTCCGCACGCAAGAAGCCTACGAAACGGCCCTCTACCACAACCTCGGAGCCCTTCCGGAGCCCAATTCCACCCACAGATTCTTCTGAAGAGGCCTTAATTCCACGTCCTTGATCCACACCGTGCCCGCGCCTTCCAGCGTGACGTTCAGCTTGATGAGATCGGGCTGTTGGCCTGCCTGGAGAAAGAACGGGATCTCATATTCGGCCCAGCCGTTGGTGCCCGTGATGGGGCGCTCCAGGCCTTTGGAGAAGAATTCGCCCCGTCCGGGAATGCGGACCCACATCTCCAGGTAGGCCTTGCCCTGCACCTCTTGCGACTTGAGTTTGGCTCGATAGAAGAACGGACCCTTGGCCAGCGGCGGCGGCGTGACCTCAAACATGCGCACGCTGCGCTCCCCTGCGGCGGCGATCCTCCAGCCGCCGTCCTCGGCCGTCACGTCGTCTTGAGAGATCGGTTCCTCGGCCGGCGCGATCGCATGCAGCGTGCCAAGATCGGCCGTGTTCCAACGGGCCGTAACAATCACGCGTCCCAGTCGCGTCATCCGGAAGCCGGCGGCGTCCAGTTGGATATCGGTGTCCGGACCCGCCAGGCGAATCTGATACTCGCCCGTCGGCAGCCAGCGGATCTGCGAACCCGTCCGGGCGTCGATGGCGGCGACTTCCTTTCCGCCGGAGGTGACTACAATCTGCACGTCGTCGACCTCCGATTGAATGTGCAGGATCCCGCGATCGGTGACCACAACCAAAACGCCTGCCAATGCGGCGAAGAGCGCGACGAGCAGCGTGGCGATGAGCACCATGTTGCGTTTGCGAGGCCGAGGCGGGGGAATTCCAGCCCTCGGCATCGCAAAGGGGGCGATGGCTGCCGCCAGTTCGGCCGGCGTCTGAAATCGATCGGCCGGATTTTTGGCGATCATCCGCCGCAGCACGGCCTCCAAACCGGGGGGCAAATCCTGGCGAAGCTCGCTCAACAGCCGCGGCTCGCGGTTCTCATGGGCCAGCACCTTTTCCAAGACCGAACCCCCGGCGAACGGCGGCTCGCCGCTTAACAGGTAGTACAGCGTGCAACCCAGGCTATAAATGTCCGAGCGGATATCCGCCGTGTGGGCATCGCGCGATTGCTCCGGCGAAATATAATCGGGCGTGCCCATCATCGAGCCGTGCCTGGTGAGATGTGCTGGCATGGGTCGATCAACCTCCTGCTCCTTAAACGATGCCTCGGCCACCAACACCGCCAGCGTGGCAAACCCCGCCAATCCGAAATCGAGAATCTTGACGCGCACTTCTGCTTCATCCTTCATCCTTCCGCCTTCATCCTTCCCCGCTATCAGGTTCTGCGGCTTGATGTCCCGATGCACCATGCCATGCCGATGGGCATGCTCCAGCCCCAGCGCAGCCTGGCGGATGTAGTCGGACGCTTCCGCCACGGGCAGTGGACCGCGGCGACGGACGACTTCGGCCAGATCGAGCCCATCGACGTATTCCATGACCAGGAAATGCAGGTTGCCGGCCTGCTCGGCATCGTAGGCCGTGACAATGTTCGGATGCGTCAAGCGGGCCGCCGCCTGCACTTCGCGATGAAATCGCTGCACGGCGGCACCGTTTCGCACGAGCTGTTCGTTGATAACCTTGAGCGCCACCGGCCGATTCATCATCCGATGCTGGGCTTTGTACACGGTGCCCATGCCGCCGGCACCCAACAGTTCCTGCAACTCGTAGCGCGGATGATTTGCCAACTCCGGCGGGGGCGAGGGAGCGATCGTCTCGCCCCCCGCGGCTTGGTCGTCGCGCAACAGGCCCACGATCGTGTCGTCGGACAGTCCGCTCAAGGTCCGGCAGCACGAATCGCAGCCGGCCAGATGCGTCTCGATCTGCTGTTCGTCCTGGTCACTCAATCCGCCGCGCGCAAAGGCGGCCAACTGGTTCGGTGAGGGGTGATTGCGATCGACGACGGGCGACATAAGAGTCCTCGCACGGGAGTGGAGCCAGGATGATAGTGCGCGGCGACGCCTGCGGATTTCAGCGCGCGGAGAAAATCTTCTCGAAGAAAGCCACGGATTACGTGGGATCGGTCCCCAACAGGCCGGCGGCTTCCTGTCGCAACGCCTTGAGCACTCGGCATTTGGCGATAATCACCGCGTTGACCGAGAGGCTCAGCTCGCGGGCAACCGTCTCCGGATCCTGGGCATCCAGCACCACGCGGCGGAAAGCGCGCTGGGTGCTCTCCGCGAAGCGTCCCTCCAGCCGCTGGAGAAGCTGCCGCAGCAAGTGGCAATCGTGCTGGCGATTCCATTCGGCCGAAAGCTGGCTGCCGGGATCCTCCAGTTGCGCGAGCGCTCGCTCTAGATCGCTATCGCCCGTGAGGGGGCGTTGCTTTCGGGACCGCCAGGATTCCCGCAGGCGGTTGACAAGAATGCCGCGCAGCCAGTTGCGAAACGCTCCCGGGCGGCCATTGTGCTGAAAGGCGGGCAGCTCGCGCGAGACCACCAGCAGCACGTCCTGCGTTAGATCGTCGGCATCGGACGGCTGCACGTCAAAACGCCGGAGCCATCCCCGCAATAAGGGCGTATAGACCTCCGCCAGCGCCTGCCAGGCTTGTTCGTCGCGCTCCTGGGCTGCGCGATCCAACAGGCTCAGCGACGTGTGAGGCGTGCTGCGAAAGATGTCGTTCACTTCTTCTCGACGAAGCAGTACAGAAACTCTTGTCGTTCGCGGCCGGCGCCCTGGCCGATGCGGAGGAAGATCTGGCCGCCGCAGATGGCGGGACTGGCGAAGGAGTCGGTCCCGATCTGGTTTTCGGCCACCAGCTCGAACTTATCAGGATTCGGGCGGAACACGTACAGCGTGCCCAGCTCGTTGGCCCAATAGATATGGCCGCCGGCCAGCACGGGCGACGTGCTGATCGGACCATTCAGGCGCTGCAGCCACATCTGCTGACCGTCGGTCGCGCGCCAACAATAGAGCACGCCCTTATCGGTGAGCGCGTACACATAACCTTGATGCACGATCAGCGATTGCTCGTAGCACTTCTGGTTGTTCTTCCACAAGACCGTGCCACTGCCATCGGCTCGCACGGCCAGCGTCTCCGACTTGGGAAATCCGCCACTGGCAAAGGCGATGTCCCCCTCCCAGACCATGGTGCCGCAGGTGGCCATCGTCGTGCCCGCGGTCGACCACAGGGGCGTCCCCGTGGCAGGATCGTACGAGGAGACCTTGTCGGCCCCGCTCAAGAGAAGCTGATCTTTGCCCGCCACATGACCGACCACCGGCGATGAAAATGTAATCATGGTCGGCCGCGCGGTGCGCCACTGTTGCTTGCCCGTGCGCCGATCGAAGGCCACCAGAAAACTCTCGCCGTCGTATTCGCCGGCGATGATCACGGTAGTGCGATAAATGAGCGGCGAGGGGGCATAGCCATATTCGAAGGTGCGCGGGCGGAAGGCGCCGGCCGATTGCTTCCACTGCTCTTTGCCGTTGAGATCGAGCGCCACCACGGCTACCTGATCGTGATGATAGAATGCCGCGAACAGCCGTTCGCCATCGCAGGCCACCGAAGGCGTGGCCTCCGTGTTCTTGGCATGATTCTTCGCCGGGAACGCGCCGCGGTTGACTTCCGTCTGCCACAGCAACTTGCCGCTGCCGCGATCGAAGGCCAGCACAAACTGCGTCTGCTCCCGATCGTTGGCCGTCGTCAGAAAAATGCGGTTGCCGACCACAATGGGCGACGAATGCCCCCGCCCCGGGACCGGCGTCTTCCACTGCACATTTTCGGTTTCGCTAAACTTCGTCGGCACGGCCGTCTCCGCCGCGACGCCGTTGCGCGACGGCCCGCGCCACCACGGCCAATCGGTCTCCAGGTTCAGCCGCGGAAACTCGGCCTTGCGATTCTCCTGCGACGCGGCCGATCCCGCGATCAACTGCAGACAAACGGCCGCGGAGAGAACAGCAAAGGCGCGATACGAACGAGGCGCGGGCATGCAAGATCCTCCGGGTAGTAGAAGACTATACCCTATCTTCGCGGATGCCTTCCCGCAACGCGGAACCATTCTCTGCGCTCCGATCGCCGTCGCGTCGGACAGCGCGACGGCCACGCGATAAGATACTGGCATGCGGCGTTCAACGGAAATCTTGCAAGTGACGGAGCAGCAGCCGGACGCGGCGATCATCGACCGTGCCGCGGCGGTGTTGCGCGCGGGGGGGCTGGTGGCTTTCCCCACCGAGACGGTTTACGGATTAGGCGCGCACGCGCTGCAGGCGGAGGCGGTGCAGAGCATTTTTGTTGCCAAGGGGCGGCCCGCGAACAATCCGCTGATCGTGCATGTGGCCGAGCAGGCCGCGGCGCAAAAGCTCACAACCGCCTGGCCGCTCGAAGCCGAGGCTCTGGCACGGCGCTTCTGGCCGGGGCCGCTGAGCCTCGTCTTGCCCAAGGCCGACTGCGTGCCCAGCGTGGTGACCGCCGGAGCTGGAACCGTGGCAGTGCGCGTGCCCGCACATCCGGTGGCGCGGGCGTTGCTGGAGACGGCACAGTTTCCGATCGCCGCGCCGAGCGCGAACCGGTCCAACTACATTTCGCCCACGTGCGCGGCGCATGTGCTGAAAGGACTGCAGGGACGGATCGATCTGCTGCTGGATGGCGGTCCCACGGCGGGGGGACTGGAATCGACCGTGCTCGATCTGAGCGTGCAGCCCCCCCGACTGCTGCGTCCCGGGCTGGTGACTCAGGCGGAGATCGAAGCCGAGATTGGACCAATCGAGCGGCATGCTGTGATGTTGTCGCACGATCAGCCGCTGGCCTCTCCCGGCCTGCTGGCCCGCCACTATTCGCCGCGAGCGATCCTGGAGCGCGTGGCTGGCAACGGACGTGTACGAATCGACGAGCTTCAAGAGCAGGGATTAAGTGTCGGCTGGCTGGCGTTTTCGGACGAGGGTAAGCACCAGGCGGCTGACGCCCCCCGCGCGCCGGGCCACCCGGAGTTGATCGTGATGCCGCGGGACTCGCAGGCGTACTGCGCGCAGCTCTACGCGGCGTTGCACCTGCTGGACGAGCGGGGCGTCGATTGCATTATCGTCGAGCTGCCGCCGGACACCGACGAGTGGCAAGCCGTGCAGGATCGACTGCGAAGGGCGGAAAGGAAATGATGCGAGATGCACGATACAGGACGAAGCGAATGAATTGTCCACTGCATCCTGCAATAGGATGAACAAATCCCACTCGGATTCATCCTTCATCCTTTTCAACTCGGCGGTGCCGCCCCGATTCGTTTCACGTTGCACGCCCCCTCTGTCCTGCAATGCTTGTACAAGGGTCCTCCGGCAACGGCTGAAGACGAAGTGATGCAATCTGCGAGTCGCGCCCTAACTGTGCTCTGCCCCACCAGCGTAGTACAATGCCCCGAATTCTCAATGCCTTCGATCACGCTTTTTGGATAAGGCAGCACCAATGCCGCGTATCTTCGACAACATCGACAATTCGCTTCTGCCGGCGCTGCGTGAGACTCTTGAGGTCTCGGATCGCGGCGATTTCTGCGTCGGCTACTTCAATCTCCGCGGTTGGAAACAGATTGATCGCTTCGTCGATCAATGGCCCGGGGGGCCGGAGCGTTGTTGCCGTCTCCTGGTCGGCATGCAACGGCTTCCGCAAGAGTTTCTGCGCGACGCGTTGAGCGTCATTCAGGCGGAGCAGCCGTTGGACAACCAAACAGCGATCCGCCTCAAAAAGCAACTGGCGGAGGAGTTCAAAGCGCAGTTGTCACTGGGCGCGCCAACGAACGAGGACGAGGCCGGGCTGCGACGCCTCGCCTCGCAAATCCGCGAGAAGAAGGTTGTCGTCAAGTTGTTCTTGCGACATCCCTTGCACGCCAAGCTCTATCTGCTCTTTCGGCCCGATCCCGTCGCGCCCTCAGTCGGATACCTGGGCAGCAGCAATCTGACGATGGCCGGCCTGTCGATGCAGGGCGAGTTGAATGTCGACGTAGTCGATCACGACGCCTGTCAAAAACTGGCGCGCTGGTTCGAGGATCGATGGCACGACCAATGGTGCCTCGATATCTCAGACGACCTGGTCGCGGTCATCGAGGAGAGTTGGGCGAGGCCGGCAGCGCCGCCTCCGTATCACATCTATCTGAAGATTGCCTACCACCTTTCGAAGGAGGCTCGCGAGGGGCTGCGAGAGTTCCGAATTCCCAGGGACTTCGCGAATCAACTCTTCGAGTTTCAGAAGGCGGCCGTCAAGATCGCCGCACATCATCTCAACAAACGCCGGGGGGTCTTGATAGGCGATGTCGTCGGCTTGGGCAAGACGCTGATGG
>JBGTDH010000783.1:0-3674 GCA_041748435.1 Pirellulales bacterium | reverse complement strand
AGCGACGGGAACGCCGCCGTCGGTCGAACAAGCTGACCTCGCCTCCGAACAGGAAAACGCCTGCATCGACTGGCTCTTGAGGTGCCAACACACCGAGCCGCATCCTTACACCGGCGCGTCGCCGGGTGGTTGGGGTTGGAGCGATCTGTCGGGGGCTGTCCCCGATGCCGACGACACGCCCGGCGCGTTGTTGGCGCTAGGCAAGTGGTACGGCACTGGGCGGCATCGATGGGAGGCGGCACAAACCTCGCGCCGCGCCAAGGTGCATCAAGCGGCGGCGCTAGGCATCGGCTGGTTGCTCGATTTGCAGAATACCGATGGCGGCTGGCCCACCTTCTGCCGCGGTTGGGGCGTTCTGCCCTTCGATCGCAGCGGCAGCGACCTCACGGCCCACGCGTTACGCGCGCTGGTTGCCTGGCAAGAAGATCTGCGCACGCACGAAAGCCACGGACTGGCCGATCGCATCCACACGGCCACGCAGCGCGGCCTGGCGTTTCTAACACGGCACCAACGCCCCGATGGAAGCTGGATTCCGCTGTGGTTCGGCAATCAAGATCATCCGCAAGAGGAGAACCCGGTCTACGGCACAGCCCGCGTGCTGCTGGCGTATCGCGATCTGGACCTGTTGGCCGCGCCTCAGGCGGTGCGTGGCCGGAAATGGCTGGTCGATCATCAGAACATGGATGGCGGCTGGGGGGGCTGGCTCACGTCCCCCACCGCGCCGCGATCTTGCGTGGAAGAGACGGCGCTGGCCGTGGAAGCGCTGTCGGCCGCGGCAGACAATCCGGCCATTGCCCCGGCTTGGGAAGCCGGCGTTCTGTGGCTGATCGAGACGGTGGAAAGAAATTCCCATCGGGAATGCTCGCCCATCGGGTTTTACTTCGCTAAGCTGTGGTACTACGAACGTCTTTATCCGCTAATCTTCACGGTTGCCGCACTCCGCCAGGCTGTCTGTCAGCTCCTGCCCCCGGTCGAGACGCAGCCTCCGCATCACACACTTGCCTTTCGGGCCATCGCATAAAGGGAAACGCAATTGGCGACCGCATCCGCCCCCACGATCGAGCCTCCGCCACTTTCCGAAGCTTTGCCTTCCAAGAAGTCGCGCCGCCGCAACACCAGCCACTTGAAGCTGGTCCCTCCCACGCGCGAGCTCCGCGAGCAGTTGCGCTTGCGGTGCCACGATGTAACCTCGCGGCTGGATAAATCCCGCCCGCTCTCCAAAGACGAAATGGAGCAATTGGCCCGCCGCACATTGGAAGATCTGGATCAGCCCGAGGGTTACATGGGCTGGATGATGGTGGTGCTGGCCGGCGCGTTCTGGCACGAGCAGGTGGCGGCGGTGCCGCACAGTCGCCGGCTGTTCCTGTTGCCGCACTGCTTGAAGCACGCCGAGGGCTGCCCGGCCGATTACGACGAGTACGGCCTCGATTGCCGCAAGTGCGGCGCCTGCAGCATTGCCGATTACCGCACCATGGCGGAAGACCTGGGCTACAAAGTGCTTGTGGCCGAAGGCTCGCCGATTGTGCTCAAGATCATCATCAGCGGCTATGTCGATGCCATCGTGGGCGTGGCCTGCTTGAACGTGCTGGAAAAGGCCATCGACAAAATCCTTTTGGCCGGCATTCCCTGCATGGCCGTGCCGCTGCTCTCAAGCGATTGCCGCAACACCAGCGTCGACAACGAATGGGTCACCGACATGATCCGCCTGGAGCACCGCGCGCCCCAGGTTTCCACGCGCAGCTACGTGCATCTGATGCGGTCCGCCAAAAGCATGTTCGAGGGCGAAGAGCTGGATCGTCTGGCCCCGCGGCTGCGCGGCGGCCCGCGTTTGGCCGAGCTGAACGGTCACGGGATCGCCGGCCTTAATCCCATCGCCGGGACCGAGACCATTGCCTACGACTTTCTGGCGAAGGGGGGCAAGCATTCGCGCCCCTTCATTACGCTGGCCGTGTACGACTCTCTGCGCGGCGGCGAAAGCACGCTGGCCGACGGCGCCGAGAAGGCCGCCGCCATTCCCGACAGCGTCAAGCGGGCCGCGCTCTCCATCGAGACCTTCCACAAAGCTTCGCTGGTGCATGACGATATCGAGGACGACGACCCGTTCCGCTATGGCGTCGAGACATTGCACCGCAAGTACGGCACCCCCACCGCCATCAACGTGGGCGATTACCTCATCGGCCTGGGTTATCGCCTCGTAAGCCGCGAGAGCAAGGCTCTGGGTCCTGATGTGGCGGCCGATATTCTGGATCGACTGGCCGATGCCCATATGAAGCTGTGCGAGGGGCAAGGCGCCGAGCTGCTGTGGCGGGATTCGCATCAGAAGCAGCTCAAGCCGCTGGATGCCTTGAAGATCTATGCTCTCAAGACCGCGCCCGCCTTCGAAGCGGCCCTGTACAGCGGCCTGCGGTTGGCCGGTCCCGCGGAGCACTATGTCGAGCCGATCTCGCAGTTCGCCCGCCACCTGGGCGTGGCCTTCCAGATTCTCAACGATCTGGGCGATTGGAACGGAGACGGCCACAACAAGCTGCTGGCCGGCGGTGACGTGCTCGGCGGCCGCCCCACCGTGCTCTGGGCCTTGGCGCTGGAATCGCTCCATGAAAAGGATCGCACGGAACTGCTGGCCTTGGTGAGCCAGACCCCGGCCACCAGCCAGATCATCCATCGGGTGCGCGCACTCTACGAGCAGGCGGGCGTGTTTGACAAAGCCCATCGCCTGGTGGACAAGTATCAAGAACGGGCCGAAGCCGTAGCCGATGAAATCCAGCCCGAGGAGCTGCGCCGGCTGCTCTATTATCTCGTCGACACCGTGCTCGAACGTCCCGCCATGGCCGAACAAACTGTAGTGCCCATCACGCTGATCCCGTGAGCCGAGCCAGCCTCACGCCCGATGAACTCTATGCATTGATTGGGTTGTTCTACGCGCGGTCCGAGGAGTTGGGCGTGTTCGAGGAAGTGCTGCTCTCCCGCGTCCCGGAGCCGTACCGGGAGCTGCTGGCTCATACCGAGCATATGACCGTGACCGTGGAGCAGTTCCACCAAAGTTCGGTCGACGTGCATGTGCATCAGACGCTGGTCACGCCCAGCCATTACGCCCGCAAGATCTCCCTCACGCGGCAGAGCGATGGCCGCGTAGTGCAATACGGCATTATGCGGATCAATCTGAGTGTGCTGTCGCCGGAAGTGCGCGGCGAGATCGAGGCCCAGCAAACACCCCTGGGCCGCATTCTGATCCAGCACGACGTGTGTCGAAAAATCCACCTCATGTCCCTGTGGGAGGTGCAGCCAGGGCCCGATTTATGCCAGATTTTGGGCCTTGCCGCCCCGCAAACCACCTACGGGCGAGCCGCTGTGATCGATTGCAATGGCGAACCCGCCATCGAACTGCTCGAAATCGTGACACCGAGCGGGTCTTAGATCATAGTGGAGTGGCGTCACGACGTGGGAGTGGTCGGCGATGGGGGAAATCCGAATGTCGAAATCCGAATACCGAAAGAAATCCGAATGTCGAAGTCCCAATGACGAAGGACTACCCTTCGACATTGGGTCCTTGGGATTTGGACATTCTTTCGTCCTTCGGATTTCGGCATTCGTCATTCTCCTGGCGACCGCGCTTCACGCGCAGGACCCCTTCGGCAACAAGCCCGCGGCAGCGGACCCGGCTGCGCCACCCGCCG
>JBGTDH010000782.1:0-2742 GCA_041748435.1 Pirellulales bacterium | reverse complement strand
CGCGGCGTGAGCGGGTTGGCCGGATCGACGAGCCACCGCGCTAAATCCAGACGCGTGGTCTGTTTCCCCTCGACGGTCAGCGGCGGCAGCACGCCCAACACTGCCGGCTGCACAGCGGCGCCTTTGCGAAGGAAATCGCCGCGCACCTGCACATGCGTGGGCCGCGGCTGAGCGCGCTCCCGCATGATCATGGTGGTGGCTACGACTTTCTCGAACGCGTCGGCCTTCTGCTTGGTTTCATTCACGCGCGCTTGCAGCGGCTCCCGTTCCGGCTCCAGGCGGGCCAGCTCCACGACGAGCGCCTGTTCTTGTTCCTTCGATCGCATCTCCGCAGGGACTTGTAGCGCACTGCGGAGGTCTTCCGGCAGCGCCAGTATGTCCGGGGGCGCACTGGTCACGGAGAAGCGGAACCGCCCCAGGTTGTAACGGTTCGCATGGGCGTGCGCCAGAGTGATCGTGAGCCGCACGTCTTCATCGCCGGTGGGCTTGTCGAACACGAACACCGCCGAGCGTTCGACGTTCATGCTGCCGCTGGCCACGTTAATGGCCCAGCCGCTTTTGGCCGGATCCTTGTCGATGGCGTGTTCCGCGGGAAAGCGGGCTTGCGCATGATCTGCAGAGGCCGAGACAAGCTTGATGGAATGCAGAATGTCCGGCTCTCCGAGCGTGCGACGGCCCACTTGAACATCGGTCAGCACGAAGTTGCCGTTGCCCGCCAGGCCGGGACCCTTCTTGGGCAGACTCTCGTGCGTGAGGGCCTCCAGTCGCAAGGCCGTCACGCCTCGCAGCGGCAACGCCAGCGTGATCGTGTAGCGATCACTGCTGGGAATCTCGCCGCTCACCAACAGTGAGCGGTCGTTCTGTTCCGTGAGCGTGGCCTTGCCTTCCGAGACGGCTTCATCCGGATCGAGCGATTGCCACTTTACATCCAAGGGCATCGCCCCCAGCCGCTTGAGCCACTCTGCCTGCCGCTGACCGGCCAGGCCATCGAACTCCTTGAGCGCCTTCTCCGCCGCCGCCAGTTGAGACCGCAACGTTTTGCGCTCCAGTGCCTGCTCCGGCGTGGGCACGCTCAGCGTCGGCTCATCGGCATTGTTGAAGAACGCGTACAGCTCGTAATACTCTTTGTGCGAGATGGGATCGTACTTGTGCGTATGACATTGGGCACAGCCCACGGTCAGCCCTAGAAACACGGAGCCGGTAGTGTTCGTGCGATCGACTACCGACTCCACGCGGAACTGCTCCTTATCGGTGCCGCCCTCCTGGTTGATGAGCGTGTTGCGATGAAAGCCCGTCGCCACGAGTTGCTCCGTGGTGGGTTTCGTCAGCATGTCGCCGGCGATCTGCTCGATGGTGAACTGATCGAAGGGCAGATCGCGATTCAGAGCGTTGATAACCCAGTCGCGATAGGGCCAGATACTGCGCGGTCCATCGATCGTAAAGCCGTTGGAATCTGCGTAGCGCGCCAGGTCCAGCCAGTGCCGGCCCCACCGCTCGCCGTAATGGGGCGAAAGCAGCAGCCGGTCGACCAGCCGCTCGTACGCATCGGGACGCGAGTCGGAAATGAACTCGTCGATCTGGGCCGGCGTCGGCGGCATGCCCAACAGGTCGAGCGAGACGCGTCGCAATAGCGTGGCGCGCTCGGCCTCCGCGGAAGGCGCAAGCTTCTCCTGCTCCAAGCGGGCCAGGATGAAGCGATCGATATCATTGCGAACCCATGTCTGATCTTTCACATCCGGCGGCGCGGCACGCACGACCGGTTGAAACGCCCAATGCGTGCTCTTGGCCCGCGGCTTCTTAGCCGAGACCAGCGTCTCGTCGGCCGGCGCCTTGGCCCCCTGATCGATCCAAAGTCTGATCAGCGAAATCTGTTGGTCGCTCAGCCGCTCGCCATCTCCCTCGGGCGGCATCCGCAGCACATCGCCCAGTCCCAGAAGCGCCTTGACCAGCAAACTCTGACCACTCTTGCCGGGCACTAGGGCTGCCCCGCTCGCCCCGCCTTCCACTAGATTGGCCGCCGAATCCAACCGCAGCTCGCCATTCACATCGTCCGGTCCATGACAGCGGTAGCAATGCTCCGCCAGAATGGGCTTGATATCCCGGACATAGTCCACCGGCTCGGCGGACGATGCCACGCAGGGCAGGCAAATCGCCCCCAGTGCGATCAGACTTCGACAACAGATGCGATCCACAAGCATAAGTCCAGGATCAAAGGGATGATGGTTGAGGCGGGATGTCGACATCCTTGGCGACCCTCCTAGTGTAAAGACCGGCCCCCGAAGGAGCAAGAACTGCTGATGCGTGTCAGAGCCAAAGAGGACGTAGCAAAAGTTACAGGATGAAGGATGAGGAACCCAACGACAACCGTACCGCAGAGGACGCCAAGGGTCGAAGAGGCATTCTCTCCTTCCTCTGCGTTCCTCTCGCGTCCTCCGCGGTTTGCTTCTCGCCTTCGCGTTCCGCTGAGTGAGCAGTAGCTCGTGAGAATTCAGCCATCCGCAACCATCACCAGTTTCGCGACGGCCTCCTTGCCCGCTCCCATTTCCGGACACGCTCGGAGAATACGGGGGTCGTGGTCCAGAAAATCGAAAAGTGCCTGTTTTTCCGCTCCTCTTCCTCGAATTTCGGGACTTTCGGGGCATTCTTGGCCGGCCACAGTCCCGAAAGTTTTATACATATGTATACTATCTCATGGGCTTTGTCAAGTCAATAGCACCCTGCCCCGAAGGGGTTCAAGCGCAC
>JBGTDH010000781.1:0-4850 GCA_041748435.1 Pirellulales bacterium | reverse complement strand
GGCCGATCTCGGCCGCGGGGCGTCGTACCATGTCCAGCCCCTCGTTGGCGGCCGCGCGTTGGAGATCAGCGCTGCGTTCTCGCTGCCGGCCAATGCGCCGCTCGTCCCGTATCTATCGATCCCGCTGCAGACACCACAAGGCTACACCCCTAACGACGCCTCGGTGGGCGATTTGGACGGCGATGGCGAGTACGAAATCGTGCTGCATCAGGCTGGCCGCGGCCGCGACAACGGCTCGGCGGGCGCAACCACCGAGCCGATTCTGGAGGCTTACAAGCTGGATGGCACGTTGCTGTGGCGCATCAACCTGGGCAAGAACATTCGCGAGGGCGCCCATTACACGCAGTTCATGGTTTACGACCTGGATGGCGATGGTCGCGCCGAAGTCGCCTGCAAAACGGCCGACGGCACGATCGATGGCCAAGGCAAAGTCATCGGCGATGCGACGGCCGATCATCGCAACGCGCGCGGGTACATCTTGTCCGGTCCCGAGTTTCTCACGGTCTTCGATGGCCGCAACGGCGCGGCTCGCAGCACGGTCGATTATCTTCCCCCACGCGGCGAGGTGCGCGCCTGGGGAGACGATTACGGCAATCGCGTCGATCGCTTCCTGGCCTGTGTGGCTTATCTCGATGGCGAGCGCCCCAGCCTGGTGATGTGCCGCGGCTACTACACGCGGGCTGTGCTGGCCGCTTGGGACTTTCGCGAGGGCAAACTTGCCTCGCGATGGGTCTTCGATACCGACGATGGCACGCCGAGTAATCGCGATTATCGCGGCCAGGGCAACCACAGCGTCAGCGTGGCCGATGTCGATGCCGACGGCCGCGACGAGATCATCTATGGCTCCTGCGTGATCGACGACAACGGCCGCGGACTCTTCTCCACACGGTTGGGACACGGCGATGCGCTGCACGTCAGCGATCTCGATCCCGCACGTCCCGGTGTGGAAGTGTGGGGCATTCACGAGAACGAACAGGGCAATGCAACGCGCGCGGGTACAGCTCTCTACAATGCCCGCACCGGCGAGGTCTATTTCACCGGCAACATCGGAAAAGACGTGGCGCGGGGGCTAGCCGCAGATATCGATCCGCGGCATCGCGGGGCTGAGTTCTGGGGCGGCGTGGAGGGGTTAATTAATGTCAGCGGCGAGCGTCTGGGCCGGGGGCCCCGCTCCGTGAACATGGCCATCTGGTGGGACGGCGATCTGCTGCGCGAGCTGTTGGACGGCGTTAACATCAGCAAGTGGGATTACGAGAACGCACAGCAAGTCCCGTTGCTCGCCGGCCGCGATTTTGGAGTGACCTCAAACAACGGCTCGAAGTCGAATCCCTGCCTCTCGGCCGATATCCTGGGTGATTGGCGCGAGGAGCTGATCGCCCGCACCAGCGATGGCCGCGAGCTGCGGATCTTCACGACCACCATTCCCACCGAGCATCGCTTTCCCACGCTCATGCACGACCCGCACTACCGGCTGAGCATTGCCTGGCAGAACGTGGCTTACAATCAGCCGCCCCACACCAGCTTTTATCTCGGCCACGACATGTCGCCGCCGCCCCGCCCCGCGATCCGCACGGTTCCCTTGCAAAGCATGGGGGATCAATGAAACAATAGACAAAACCCTTGCCCACGGAGTACGAATATGCCAGCGTCGGTCACTTTTCGCGATGAAGCTCACCGTTTGATCGATGAGCTTCCCGACAATGCCTCCTGGGAGGATCTGATCGATCGCATCTACGTCCGAAAGGCCATCGAGACCGGTCTGGACGAGGTAGCTGCAGGCCGCACCATGCCGGTGGAAGAGGTTCGCCGGCGTTTGGGATTGCCTGCATGACAGTGCATTGGACCGAACAAGCCGTGGATCATCTCACGGCGATCCGGGATTACATTGCGCGCAGTTCTCCGCGATATGCGCACGGAATGATCGACCGCATTCTCCGCCGGTCAAGGCAATTGGCATTGTTTCCTGAACTCGGCGGCATCGTCACCGACTACGACGATCCTACAATTCGCGAGGTCTTGGAGTTACCGTATCGCATCATCTATCGAGTCGGAGCGGACCGAATCGATGTCCTGGCCGTTTTGCACACGGCCCGGCAGCTGCCTGCCCCATCAACGTGAGGAACTACCTCTCTTGGCGGATAGAGGGAATAATTTGTTGACATCCGATAGAGTCTAAGAGTAAACCATAAGCGTAAGCGTTCCGAACGTCCGTTCGTGACGATCTTGACGATTAAAGTGGTGGCCCCGGGCTCATGTCCCTCGCGGACTATGCCCGTGCGTGTGGGGATTTCGATTTCTCATCCATTCCGGAGCGCGATTCAGCGCGGAGGGAGGTCGGTATGGTCAGCAGGTTTCTTCGTCGGGGCTTCACACTCGTCGAGTTACTCGTTGTCATTGCGATCATTGGAATACTGATCGCACTTTTGCTCCCGGCTGTGCAAGCAGCGCGGGAAGCCGCCCGCAACGCCAGTTGCAAGAATAATCTGCATCAGTTGGCGTTGGGCGCGCAGAATTACCAGTCCAATTACAAGCGGTTGCCGCGCTATTGGGGCTGGGAACTGGGTGATCGGCAACGCGGCGTGTTCGGCAACTGGTTCGTGCATATCCTTCCCTATATCGAGCAGGACAGCACGCATGACGGCATTGGGGGCGGGGGCGGCGGCTTCGGGGCCACCACCACGGTCGTCACGCCTGGTCAGCCGGGTATCGGATATACGCCGCCAACCTGCACTACCCCGGCGGTTCGTCGATGCGAACCCAATGATCCAAGCTCGGGAAGCTCAACCCATGTGGGTCACACGTACGAGGACCCCCCGGGATGCACCTGGGTCACTATTACGCCCGCATCGGGCTGCACAGGCGGATCCGGCACCGCGCCGGTGCCGCCCGTGGTGCAAGTGGATCCTTACGGCATCGATGCGTACTCGAGCAAGATTTTCGAAGTCCTGCAGTGTCCGTCGGACCCGTATAAGGATGGCGTGTTTCATCTGCGCAATTTTCGCTACCGCGATCATTCGGTGACCAACTACCTGGCTAACTGGCATGCGCTTTCGGATGGCAAGGAAGTGCGTGATCCCGACGATCCCGATCCGCCGGCATCACAGCCCGCAGGGGGCCCCGTGGCGCCGTTCAATCCGGCTGTCGCGCTCGACACGGTGTTGGATGGCGCTTCGCACACGGTGCTGTTCGGCGAAGGCTACTCTCGTTGCGACGGCCGCTATCGCCTGTCGTTCTGGGGAGATTGCCGGCATCGCAACAACCCCGTGGATTGGCCTTACCCAATTCCCAGCCCCAAACCCAGCCCGTATGCATCGCACAATTTCGGTCTGAACTGGTACGCTTGGTCAAACACGTACGCATTCCAAGTGCTGCCCCGGCGCAATCAGTGCAACAACTGGCGCATCCAGGGCATGCATCCGGGGGTTTGCAACGTGGCCATGCTGGACGGCAGCGTCCGCTCACTGAGCAAATACACTTCCCACATGGAACTAAGCGATCCCGATCTGGATGGCACGCCGCACGGTTCGGTTAATCCCGATCCCATTCGCCTTTCCATAGGCCTGGACTCCGGCTTGCCGCTGGGAGTTTGGGACCGCTTGCTGCTCCCGCGGGATGGCGACGCAGTTCAGGTCCATCAAGCGTCGTTCGGCCTGTAATTGCGTTCAACGCCACAAACCATAACGGGAGGATCTTCGCGATCCTCCCGTTTTCGTTTCACCCCTTCACCCCTTCACCCCTTCACCTTGTCACCTTGTCACCTTGTCACCTTGTCACCTTGTCACCCCCTCCCCTCACTTGCCAAAGCCCGCCCCCAATCCAACAATGGGCTACGATCGCCCACTTGCCGCTTAGGGTCCGCACATGGCCGACTTCCTGTACGGTCTGAACACCAGCACCATTCAGCCTGCCGGCTTGTTGGAGAAGATTCGCATTGCCCGCGACGTGGGCTACGACGCCATCGAGCTCTGGGTCACCGATGTCGAGGCCTATCTGTCCGCGGGTCACGATCTGAGCGACGTGCAGCATGCGCTGGACGATGCCGGCCTGATTCGGCCCAGCATGATTTTTCTCAAGGGCTGGTGCGAATCCGACGCCAAACTCCTGGCCGAGGGTTTGGACACGTGCCGGCGGCGGTTGGAGATTGCTCAGAAGCTGGAAGTGCAGCGGATGGTGGCCGGACCCCCGCCTGGCCAAGTCACGCTGCCGCAGGTGACGGACGCTTATGGCCGGCTGCTGGAGCTCAGCTTGCAGTTCGAGGTGCCCGCCTCGATCGAGTTTCTCGGCTTTGTGGAATCGATCAATACACTGGAAGCGGCCTGGGCCATCTGTCAGGGGGTGGATCACCCCGACGCCACGCTGACCAACGATGCCTAGCACCTGTTTCGCGGCGGATCGGATTTCGCCACGGTCAACGAAATCCCGCCCGAGCGCGTCTCCATCGTGCATTGGGACGACGCGCCGCGCCACGTACAGCGCCAACAGCAGACCGATGCAGATCGGGTCATGCCCGGAGATGGCCTGCTCGATCTTTACGACCTGGCTGCGCAACTCAAGGCTACCGGCTATCGCGGAGTTCTTTCGCTGGAACTGTTCAATCGCAGCCTTTGGGAGCAAGACCCGCGGGAAGTCGCCCGGCTGGGTCTGGAAAAGATGCGCAACAGCGTCGAGTAAATCGAATCAACAACGGACGTCGGGAGTTTGGAATTTGGGACTGCCAGTAGTTCGCACGGATCGGCTGACGAAACACTACGGTTCTTTCGCGGCATTGGAAGATTGCACGCTGCAGGTGGAGCAAGGCGAGGTCTTTGGCTTGCTGGGACCCAACGGGTCGGGCAAGACCACGCTGCTGC
>JBGTDH010000780.1:0-4703 GCA_041748435.1 Pirellulales bacterium | reverse complement strand
AGACGAGATCGAAGTGGATGCCGGCGCGATCCAAAGCCCTCAGCACGCCCAGATGCGCCATGCCCCGCGCGCCGCCGCCACCGAGAGCCAGACCGATACGCGTGCCGTGCAGGTGCCGCACTAATCGAGAGAGCCCCAGCTTCTGGCTGCGCGTGGGATGGGCCGGATCTTCCGCCAAGGGCACTTTGAACTCCAGAGGCGTGAGCCCCAGGTCGTCCAGCGGCGATGGGCTGAATAGCTCTTCTTCACCGAGGATCCACACCACTCGAATGCGGTCTCGCAAGCGGGGCTGCGTTTGCAATAGCGTCTCGAGCGTCTTGCGGCCGGCATCGGCATAGCGCGCCTCGATCAGCCACCAGACCTCCTCGCACTGCAACAGAAAGCCCGGCAACAGCGTATCGAGCCCTTTCTGCGTGAGGTCCAGGAGAATGCGATCGTGATGATCGGCCACTTGCGCCAGCCGCGCACGCAACAGGGCCGGCTTCTCGCTATCGGCCGCTTCGCCCGGCACGCGTTCGACGAGGTAGGCGTTCTCCGTCGGCCATCGCTCGGTGCGATCGGTGAGGACCTCCACGCTATCGCCATGTTGCACCAAGGCCTTGGCCAGCGGATGCACCAGGGCCTGCGTCCGCAAGGTCGAGTTCACCAGTCCCACGATCTTGGGATTGCGTCGGCAGGCGCGGCCATTGGATTGGCCATGCAATCGAAATCCGAGCGAGCGGCTGAGATTGGCGGCAAAGCCGGGCACGCTGACCATCAGCCGCTGAAAACTCTCATGATCCAACTCCAACAACGTGCAATCCATCACCGCCGTGGCCGTGGCCGCATGACGGCCGTCGGTGAGCAGGGCCAGCTCGCCGAAATGCTCGCCGCGGGTCAAGTATTCCAGCAGCCGGTACTCGGCGCCGCCTTGCTCCAGGGAGAGCTTGACGCGTCCCTGGACCACAATGAACATCGATTGCCCGGGCTCGTTGTGGCGGCAGACGACCTCGCCCGCGTTGTAGTCGGCCATGCGGACGACCTCCGCCAGGGGCAGCAGTTCCTCCAGGCTCAGGCCCGCGCACAATTTGCTGCGCCGCAGAATGGGAATGAACTGTCCCAATCGATCTTGAGCGTCAGTCGCCATGCGAGAAGAGACGGCAGGCGTCGAGGTAAACGCGCATGCGCTGATCTTACCTCCGCGCCCTGCTTTGGCAAGCCGCGCCTGCGCCGCGTGCCTCGCGAACCTCAGGCGGCTGCACGTCAAATCGCAGTGTATCGAGGTTCATCATTGTGGTGCGATTGCCCTGCCTGACCCCCTTCGCTTTTAATCAACACCGTCATATTCATCCAACGGAAGGCTTCGTCTTCGTTTGAAACATTCGTGCTTGAGATTTGGAATTTGTTTGAGATTTGAGGTTTGGGATTTCGAGCCAGTCAGCGTTCATTGAATGAGAAACTTCCTTACGCGGGCGAGTCTATCCCTCTTCCCTCGGTCCCGAGCCCATCCCCACCCGCGTTTCAATCGTTCGTCGTGATCAGAAAATTCTTGAACTGCCAAGGGTCGTCTCGATCCAAGTCGGCGGGCGCATTGTCCGAAAAATACGCCGGACGATTCTTCAGCGGCGTCCAATCCATCGGCAGCGAGAGATTGTTGCCGAGGTACGGATTGGCGATCTGCAGGATGTAATCGTAGGGCAAATCGTCGGGAACGCACACACCGCGTTGGGGATGCTCGATCATCCAGCATACGGCCGCCACGACAGAGATGGCTACTTGCATGGTCGTGGCGTTCTGATGCGGCACAAGTTGCCGCGATTGCTCGATGCTCAAATCGCTGCCGGTCCACCAGGAATTGTAAGCGTGACCCATGATGAGGGCGCCCAGAATGTCCGATCCGCTGCTGATCTCGTCGTTCATGATCCGCAGCGTGGGCTGAAGCTGATAATCGTAGCCCCGCAACTCTTGCAGGCTGGCGATGGCGCTATCGCAAGGGCAGTACGCGTAATGCACCGTCGGACGATAGATGGCTTGGCCGTCTTCCCACACCGTGAGCGCATCGGAGATGGTGAACGCCTCTCCGTGCCGCACCACCATGCCGTGGATGGCGAAATGCGGCACCCAGGAACGCACCCAGGTGTTCATGCCCATGCGGGCCAGGCAGATCTGATTGCGCGGGCCATCGGCGTGCTCGCAGGCAAATTGCGGCAACTGCTTCTCGTGCGTGCCCCAGCCCATTTCCGCGGTGGTGGCGCCCTCTTCGCGAAAGCCTTCGATGCTCCATGTGTTCACGAACTCATCGATCTGCTTGGGGCGATCGGTGATCTGCGTGTCGCGTTCGCTGCAATGAATGACCTTCACGCCCAACGCGCGGGCCAACTCATTGAACTGCCGCCGATCGAGCAGATCGCGAATCTTCTCGGCCGCTTCGCCCGTGGCTTTGCGATCTGCCAACAGCGTCTCGCCGATGTCGAGCAAGCCTTGCCGGGTCCAATGGGAGATCAAACCCGGATTGGCGCCATGTTCCAGCACGGCCGTCGTTCCCAGCTGCGGCCACGAAGCTTTGAGCCTCCGCACGTTCATGTGCCGCCAGTAAAGCGTCTTCTCCGTGGGGGGCTTGTGCTCTGCGCCGCGGTAAGGATCCCAGACTTCGACTGACGTGTTGAGATACAGCACGCCGTTGTCGTGGCACCACGCGAGCAACTCGCAGCAATCGATGTTCCAGGCCAGATCGATCAACAGATCGCCGCGTCCGACATGCTGACTCAGCAGCGAGCCGAGGTTCTGCTCTGTGACGCGATCCTGCACGAACCGGCATCCGCGGCCCACCCATTCGGCCGCCGCCGATTGCGCCGCGGCGTCGAAATCCATGATCGTGACATTCGCCGGCGGCACGCGCAGATGTTGGAACAGAATCGGCACCGTGCAGCGAGCCACGGAGCCAAAGCCCATGAGTAACACTTTGCCGCGAAAGTCGATCATCAGCACAGCCTCGCAGGGTTCTGGCACTTGGCAAAAGATGGACGGAAGACCTTCGATTGTGCCGGCAACGTGAGGGGGTGACAAGGTGAGGGGTGAGATCAACGTCTCCCGCTCCCGTTGACAACTGTTGAGAATCCTAAAGTTGCACTTTAGAATTCTCAGCGGCTCCTGTTGCACCTCGTGCATCAACCATCCCCGGAGCAATTGAACCGTCGGCGTGCTCGCCACGCCCTGGGGAGACTTTGTGCGTGATTAATGAGATCACCGCGGGGCGCGAGAGTCCGAGGTAATATGAGCGATCAGCCGTCGAATCCGTATTCGAGTCCCGCCGTCGAAAGTGGATGCTCGTCGTACATTCGTCGTCCGATCGGCGTGATGCTTTGGGCGATAGCCTTATTCATGGGCGGCGCATTGTTGGGCGCAGGCGGAATCTTGAGGTTCGCGCAGAACTGGTCGATCAAAGGGCCACCAGAGAGCCTGCTGGCGTGCCTGAATTATTTGCATTTCGGCCTGATCTCCCTGGCGGCGATTGGATCTGCCGCCGGGCTGTTGATGGGTCGTCGCTGGGGCTGGTGGGCGGCGATCGGGACCTGCTCCCTGCTCTTGGCGACCTTTGCCCTTGTGCCCGCCACCTATAGTATCTTCCACGGAAACACGCCGAGGTTGAGGAATGCCATCTGGGGCGTGGCGATGGTCCTCTACTGGCTGTACCTCCATAAGAGCACTGTGCAGACCTACTTCTCGCTGAGCCGTCGCCGATGGGCGTGTGAAGTCGGACTGCTCATGTCGAGTCTGGTTGCAGTGTTCAGCTTCGTTGAGCTATTCGAGGAGCGTTGGTAGGCAGTATCTTGTCATTCTCTCATCTTCACTCCGCGGCAACCGGCTCGTCGCGACCTACCATCTCATCATGGCGCGAAATCAGGCGGAAGAACAATTCCTCCAGATCGCGCTCGTGGTGCTCGTCGCGGAGCTGCTCCAAGGTGCCCTCGGCCAGCAGGCGGCCGCGGTAGAGAATGGCAATCCGATCGCATAACCGTTCCGCCTCCCGCATGATGTGCGTGGAGAACACGACGCACTTGCCTTGCTCTTTGAGCTCGGCCACCGTGTTGAGCAGCGCGCGGGCTACGAGCACGTCCAGTCCGGCCGTTGGCTCGTCGAAGATCAGCACGGGCGGATCATGCACCAAGGCCCGCGCGATGGAAACTTTCTGCTTCATGCCGGTCGACATCTTGGCGCCCATCCGTTCGCGAATCTCGTTCATCTGCAGGCGTGCAAACAGCCGCTCCATGCGCTCGCGCAGCTCTTCCTCGGGCAGGCCATACAGGCGGCCGAAATGCTCGACCATCTCCCAGGCGGTCATGCGATCGTAGACACCCGTGTTGGCCGACAGGAATCCGATCTCGCGCCGCACCTGGGAGGGCTGCGTGACCACATCGGCCCCGTTGACACTGGCGCTACCGCTGGTCGGTCGCAGCACGGTGCTTAAGATGCGCAGCGCCGTAGTCTTGCCGGCGCCGTTAGGTCCCAAGAGTCCGTAGACCTGGCCGGGATAGGCATCGAACGTGAGGCCGTCCAAGGCCACGAAACGTCCTCGCCGCAGGTCGGCGTAGTCTTTGGCGAGCTGGCGAACGTGAATCATAAGAGAGGGGACAGGGGACAGGGGACAGGGGACAGGGAACAGGGAACAGGGACCAGGGAACAGGGAACAGGGAACCGGGAACAGGGCACAGGGAACAGGGAAC
>JBGTDH010000779.1:0-7408 GCA_041748435.1 Pirellulales bacterium | reverse complement strand
ACGGCGTCGACAGCCTCATCATGCGCCGCGTGCAGCCGCCGGGCGACCCAGCGCCCGCGGGGGGCGCGAAGAAGCTCGACACCGCTTTAGAGTTCGACCCAGGTTATCAGATTCAACTGTGATCCATGAACGACTCGCAAGACTCGCAACGCTGGCTGCGCGCCAACGATGAGTTCCTCAGCGCCCTGGTTCGCTGGGTGCGCGGTCTGCTCTGCCGACGGCAGTCGCTGGGCGGCGGCAAACCGAGCGATCCGATCGAGATCGATGCCGCAGGTAAAAGAATGGCGGAAGCGGCCGCATGCGTGCCCGCGCTGGAATCCCTCTGCAGGCGGTTGGGACTTTCGGCGTTCGAGAAGAGCGTCCTGTCGCTTTGCACGGCAGTCGAGCTGAGCGGGGAGGTCGCGGACCTGTGCGGCGTTGTGCAGGGGAGCGCGTCACGGCAGTTCGCAACGTTCTCGCTGGCGATGGAGCTCTTCGAGCAGCCCTGTTGGGACGCTTTGGCGCCGCAGCGGCCGTTGCGGCACTGGAACCTGATCGAGATCGTGTTCCAGTCCACCACGGCGCTCACGCGTCAGCCGTTGCAGATCGATGAACGGGTCTTGAACTACATCAAGGGGGTGAACCATCTGGATGGCGAGTTGGCGTCCGTTCTGCGCGAGGTTCGATTGTGCCCGGCAGACGCGCTTAGCCCGAGCCAGCGCGCGGTTGTGGCGACGATTGGCGATTCGCTGCGCGGCGTGCAGCGTCTGCCGGGAAACTGCGGTCTGATCCAGCTTTGTGGTCCGCAGGACGACTGCCAGCGCCTGATTGCCTCGGCGGTGTGCCGCGAAAGCGGATGGCGTTTGCACGAGATTTCGATCGATTCGCAACTGTCGGCCGAGGACGTTGAGCGGTTTGCGCGGCTGCTGGCCCGAGAATCCCTTCTGGGGCGGATCGCGTTTTATGTCGAGTTGCAAGACCAGCACGCGATGGCAGTCTCGCTGTTGCGGAAGTTGCGGCGCCTCGGCGACACGCCTCTGTTTGCTGCCTGCTCCGAGCGGATTGCGGCGCTCTCGCCGGACCTGGCGGTGGACGTCGAGAAACCCACGCCGGGCGAACAGTCCACGATCTGGCAATCGGCAGTGCCGGCGATGGAGCGCAGCACCGCCGAGCTGTTGGCCGGCCAGTTTCGGCTGGATGCTCCCACAATCCAACGGCTGGCCGAGAAATGCACTGCGAGCGTCATGCACGAAGCCGATCTCTGGAACGCGTGCCGCGCCGAAGTGCATCCGCGATTGGATGCCTTGGCGCAGCGCATTGACGCCAAAGCCACCTGGGCAGACTTGGTGCTGCCAAGCGAGCCGCTCGAGCTTCTAAAGCAGATTGCCAACCAGGTGCGGCACCGTCATCGCGTGCTGGATGAGTGGGGATTCCGCAGCCGGATGAATCGCGGGTTCGGCACGACCGCCTTGTTCGCGGGGGAGAGCGGAACGGGCAAGACGATGGCCGCCGAGGTGATTGCCAACGACCTGCGGCTGGATCTGTACCGCATCGATCTGTCGACGGTTGTCAGCAAGTACATCGGCGAAACGGAAAAGAACCTGCGGAAGCTGTTCGATGCCGCCGAGGATGGCGGCGTGGTGCTGTTCTTCGACGAAGCGGACGCTTTGTTCGGAAAGCGCAGCGAAGTGAAGGATTCGCACGATCGGTTTGCAAACATCGAAGTGAACTATCTGCTGCAACGCATCGAAACCTACCGGGGGCTGGCGATTCTGGCGACCAATTTCAAGAGCGCCCTCGACGGGGCCTTCCTGCGTCGCCTGAGATTCGTCGTGCAGTTCCCGTTCCCCGAACGCTCCGAGCGCCGGGAAATCTGGCAACGGACATTCCCGAAGGCAGCTCCCGTCTCCGGGCTGAATCTTGAACGACTGGCGGGTCTGCACATCACCGGCGGCAGCATCCAGAGCATTGCGCTGAACGCGGCGTTTGCCGCGGCCGGTGGCTCGGAGGTTGACATGCAGACGGTCCTGAATTCTGCACGGGCCGAGCTGGTGAAGATGCAGCAGCCCGTGAACATAGCAGATTTTCGGCTGGAACCGACAGGGGCGCGCCGATGATTGTACACCTGCATGTGCGAGAGATCACGCTGCATGGCATTCCCGTGCAGCGCGCCGACCTGCCGCTGCTCGAGCAAGCGATCTGCTCCCAACTGGGAGCGCACTTGCGAGGGCTGGCTCACCCCGATATGGCGGCGGCCCATCCCGCGGCGCGGGGGCGAATCGACATTTCGCAGACCATTAATCCGGTCAACGTTGGGCGCGACATTGCGCGTTCGCTTTACCCCGTCGCGGCACTTCCGAGCAAGGTGACCTGATGTTTCCGAACCGCCCGAAACTGCTGAAAGGGGGAATCGTCCAGATGAGGTTGGACGGCGTGGTGGAGCGCGTGATTCCCCTGCAATACAACGCGGAGACGTTGTCGCGCAGCTTGCAGGCTCAATACGCGGAGAACGAGGGGGACGGCGATCGATCCCAGATGACACGTCTGACGGGACCGCCGATCGAAACCATCAAACTCGAGGCGGTGCTCGACGCGACCGACCAACTGGAGCATCCCCGGCAAAACCGCAACGCGCTGCAGTTTGGCATTCAGCCGCAACTGGCCGCCCTGGAAACCATTCTCTATCCCAGCAGCTCCGATCTGCAGCGCAATCTCGAACGTGCTCGAGGCGGAGCAATCGAGATTACTCCGATCGAGGCGCCGCTGAGCATCTTCGTGTGGAGCCGATCCCGCGTCGCGCCCGTGCGAATCACGGAGTTCTCGATCGAGGAGCAGTTCTTCGATCCCAATCTCAATCCGATCCGGGCTCGTGTGAGTCTGGGCATGCGCGTATTGAACATCAACGACCTGGGCATTTCGCACCGCGGCGCCAACTTGTACCTGGTCTATCAACGGGAAAAGGAACGGCTGGCGGCGCTCAGTCAGAGCACCGATTTTGGCCCCCTAGGCATTCAAGGGCTGTCGCTATGATCAACGGCATCAATCCCGCGCAACCGTTTCCGAACCCGGCGGAGCTGGAGGCCAGTCTGTTTCCGCAGACGAGCCGGTACTTCGGCAGGAGAATTCTGAAGCACACGCGCGCCGACGGCCGGGAAGTGGCCTATCTGGAGCGGCGTTTCCTGCCGGATGAAGAGGATCTGGAGGAAATCCGCCTGCACACCGTCGTCGAAGGTGAGCGCTTGGATCTGCTCGCGCACCGCTACCTGGGCGATCCGGAGCAGTTCTGGCGCATCTGCGACGCCAACGGCGCGATCGATCCGGAGGACTTGGAAGCAATCGGCCGGCAGCTACGAATCACGCGCCCCGAGGGATTCCCCGGAGGCGCCAATGCTTAAGGGAATTCAACTCAGTCTGTTCATTGGTCCGTCGCGGCCGCGGCCCGTGGCCCAGGACGTGATCGAAGCGCTGACCAGCGTCGAGATCAGTTCGAAGGCTTACGATGCCAGCGGTTTTCAACTGCGATTCGAGTTGAGCAGCAGATCGCCCCTGCATTCCCAGTTCCTGCTGCAACTGGGAAGCGGGCTGTCGCTGGTGCGCGTGGTCATCGCCGTAACGCTCAATGGCACGCCGCAGGTTCTGGCGGATGGCGTGATGACCACGCATCAGGCCGTCCCCTCGGCACGCGGTTACACCAGCGTGAGCGTCACGGGCGAAGACCTCACGCGGATCATGGACTATCAGGAGCTGGATGGCTTTCCCTTCCCGGCCATGCCGCCGCATGCGCGCGTCCGCTTGATTCTGGCCAAGTACGCGGGATTTGGCGTCGGGCAGACCGTGATTCCCAGCCCGTTTCCCGAGTTGCCGAATCCGCTGGAGAAGATCCGGCGTCAGCAAGGGACCGACCTGGCCTACATTCGCAAGTTGGCCGAAGAAGCCGGCCACGTGTTCTATCTCGAACCCGGACCTAAACCGGGAGGGAGCACGGCCTATTGGGGTCCGGCAATCAAGCACGGTCGCGTTCAGAAGGCGCTGTCGACCAACATGGACGACCATTCCAACGTCGATGAAATCAACTTCAGTTACAACGGCGAAGGCAAGACGACGCCGATCGCCATGATTCAGACGCCGCTGGGTTTTGCGATCCCGGTGCCCCTTGGTGATCCGGGAGTGCTCAATCCGCGGCTGGGCAGGGTGTCTCCGTTGGCGAAGCGGTTCGAGCTGCTCAAAGACGGAACCGCCAACGAGTCGCTAGCGCAGGCCATGACCAAGGCGCTGGCGGTGGCCTCCAAGACGGCCGATGTTGTCCAGGCCAGCGGCTCGCTCGACGTGCTGCGCTACGGCGGGATCCTGCAGCCGCGACAACTGGTGGCGGTTCGCGGCGCGGGCCTGGCTTTCGATGGCGAGTACTACGTCGAGAGCGTCAGCCATCAGATCCGACGCGGCGAATTCAAGCAGCAGTTCACGCTGAGCCGCAACGCACTCGTCTCGAAATCGGAAAGGGTCGCTGTATGACCGCGGTAATGACAGATCCCCGAACCATTTCGACCGGCAGAAAATTCTACGGCAAATTCCGTGGCACCGTCGCGAATCACATTGACCCGCTGGGCCTGGGACGGATTCAAGTCCTGGTGCCCGACGTCTCGACCACCACGATATCGAGCTGGGCGCTCCCCTGTTTCCCCTGGGGAGGCGGCACGCCCACCGGCGGCATGTTCAGCGTTCCCCTGCCCGGCGCGCAGGTCTGGGTAGAGTTCGAGAAGGGCGATCCCGATTCGCCGATCTGGACCGGTTGCTTTGCCAAGACGACCAAAGACATTGCCAGCGACGCGCGAACAACGCTGCCGCCGGCCGGTGCGGTCTTTCCCGGCCTGACGTTTCAGACTCCGGGCCGCCATGTGTTTCAGATCAGCGATATGCCGGGACCGACCGGGGGCATTCAGCTCCGCACGCGCAGCGGCGCGATGATCGCCATCACCGACCTCGGCATCACGATCACCAACGGCAAAGGCGCCACGATCACCATGTTGGGCAAAACCACGGATATCAACAGCGGCGCGCTGACCATTATTTAAGAGGACCCCATGCCTGGTTTCCTGCTGCATGTCGGCGCCACGGCGCAGTGTAGTCATCTCGGCGCGGCATCGCCGACGACACCCAATTCGCGCGTGCTGGTCTCCAGCCAGCCCACGGTGACGCTGCCCACGCCGTACACCGTGGCCGGCTGCCCCAATCCGGCGGTTTCCCTCGGTCCGTGCGTCACCGCGCAGTTTACGACCAGTGCCGTGCGGCTGTTATCCAACGGCGTGCCGCTGCTGCTGTTCGATAGCCTGGCGATCTGCGCGCCGACGGGCGTGCCCCTGCAGATTGTGAGCACCCAGACGCGTGTGACAGGAACTTAACCCGACCGCGGCGAGCTCGGACATGCTTTCCCTCAACTTTCCCCTGACCTTCGACGAAGGCGGACAAACGGCGGTGGCCGACGATCGCGCCCACGTGCGGCAACTCGTCGAGCTCGTGTTGTTCACGAACCCCGGGGAACGCGTGAACCGGCCGGATTTCGGCTGCGGGCTGCTGCAACTGGTGTTCGAGCCGAACTCCGAGCAACTGGCCGCCGCCCTGCAAGCCTCGGTACAGGCGTCGCTGCACCAGTGGCTGGGCGATGTGATCGCGATCGAGTCGCTCGATGTTCAGGCCATCGACGCCAAACTGGCCATCGAACTCAATTACGTCGTGACGCGGACCGGCGAGCAACGCACCGAGCGGTTGCAAAGGAGTCTCGCCTGATGAACATCGAGTTGTCGCAATGCACCGAAAGCGAACGCCGCCGCCGGCTGATCGAGGCCATCGGCCAGGCCTGTCCGGACGGAACGAGTCCCAACGGAATTGACCATGTCGAGATTGTTTCGATTGACAAACGGCCGCTGCTGCGACTGCACTTCTTTACGTCCCGGGGCATCGACTCGCTTCGAGAAGGGAACATTCTCATCCGCGGCAGGCGGTCAACGCCGCTGACGGTGTCGAGTGTGGCGCCGGCCTCGCCGCCCGAGCCGGGCGCGACCGCTCCGACGTGTCGAGTGGACTGGAGGAACGCGATCGACGTTTCGGTCACGGGCCATCGCGAATCGGAATCGTACACGCTGGAGCTCATGAAGACCGTGGGCGAATGCCGGACGCACGAGACGCCGGACGATTTCGATCCGCGGCATGCCAAGGTTCGCTTCGTGTGGCGGACGCAATCGCGGACCGACGTCGATTTCCGTCCGCCGGATGTTGCCGCGTCGGTAGTCCGCCCCGATGCACAAGTCGACTATCTGGCCAAAGACTACGCCAGCTTCCGGCGTCTGCTGCTCGACCGCCTGGTCCAGATCATGCCCGATTGGCGGGAGCGCAACCCGGCCGATATTGGCGTGACGCTGGTCGAGCTGCTGGCCTGGGTCGGAGATCGGCTGAGCTATCAGCAGGACGCGGTCGGCAATGAGGCCTACCTGGGAACGGCCCGGCAGCGCATCTCCGTTCGACGCCACGCTCGGCTGGTCGATTATCGCATGCACGAAGGCTGCAACGCGCGCGTCCTGATGCAGATCGAGCTCGCACCCTACAAAGCGCCTGAGAAACAGGGACTGGAGCTGGACCTCGCTCGGCTGCAGTTCTGCACGATGCCCGCAGCCGAGTTTCGGAATCTGGTTCGCAGCGGCGCGGGACTGATCTCCTGGGAGGCGGTGCAGCACCAAGACCGTTTCTTCGACGGCGTGAAGCTGTTTGAGCCGGTCGAGCAGCCCCCGCGCCGCACGCTGCTGGCGGTCTGCGACCTGATCGACGTGGAAAAGATCGTGGACCGGCTGGCGCAGGCGGATCAGGGAACACTCGACGGACCCTGCGCCGGCCAGCAAGCCGCCTTGCTGAAGATTTGGCGCGAGCTGCGAATTCAAGACGAGGTGCGCGCGGTCGCGGCGACGCGTGAGAAGAGTGGCGTTAGCGAGAGCTTCCAACGTCAACTGATCGCCGAATTCAACCGGCTGATTACCGAAGAGCAATTGCACGAGGATCCGGAAGACGCGTTGCCGAGCACGGAATCACTCGCGCTGGCCGCCTGCCATGCGGAAGATGCAAACTTCCAGCGGCGCAACCGTGAGCTGCTCGACGAGGTGTTCTGCACCGAGCTCTCTCCCATCGGATCGAAGGTCGTGCTCCACGCCGCTCACAATGAAATCCATTTCTACACCTGGGACGAAGACGAATGCTGGCTGGCCCAGGGAGCCACCTCGGCCACGCTCCGCGATGCACTTGCGCCGCCCACGGCCGACGACGCACCCGGCCAAGGCCGCGCCAGCTCTAGACCCGCCCAGAAAGCCGGTTTCATCAATCCCAACGAGCGAGCGCTGCATCTCTCGGTAGGCGACATCGTGATCTTCGAGGAAATGAAAGGACC
>JBGTDH010000778.1:0-1733 GCA_041748435.1 Pirellulales bacterium | reverse complement strand
GGCTTCTGCAGCAGTTCGCCCGTCTGCTGGGCCAGCCGCGGCAGCACGGGCGCCAGATAGACAATCAACTGCCGGAACAGATTCAAGGCCACGGTGCAGACGTTCTGTAACTCGCCGGCGCGCGCGGGATCCTTGCGCAATGTCCACGGCTCGCGGTCCTCCACGTATTTGTTGGCAGCATCGGCCAGCGCCATGATCAGGCGCGTGGCGCGGCTGTAATCGCAGTTCTCGTACGCCTCGGCAATCTCGTCCCGCGCGGCAGCCGCCTGGGCGAAGAGTCCGCCATCCTCGGGATAACCTGCCGCCAAGCCGGTCTCCTGAACGAAGCGGGCCGTGCGGCTGGCGAGGTTGATCACCTTGTTCACCAGGTCGGCGTTGACCTTGTTGACGAACTCTTCCTGGTTCAGATCCAGATCGTCCAGCCGCGGACCCAGTTTGCTGGCGTAATAGTAGCGCAGGAACGAAGGATCGAGATGCTCCAAGTACGTGCTGGCGCGGATGAAGGTCCCCTTGGTCTTGGACATCTTCTCGCCCCCCACGGTGAGAAAGCCGTGGATATGCACCTTGGTGGGGAGGCTGTATTCGGCCGTCTTCAACATTGCCGGCCAGAACAGCGTGTGGAAGTAGGTGATGTCCTTGCCGATGAAGTGATGCACCTCGCAGGCCGGGTTGCGCCACCAATCGTCGAACTTCTCGCCGTGTTTCTTGCACCACTGCATAGTGGAGGCCATGTAGCCGATGGGGGCATCGAACCACACGTACCAGTAGTGCCCCGGCGCGTCGGGAATCTCAAAGCCGAAATACGGTGCGGGACGAGACACGTCCCAATCCCGCAGCGGCTCATTGAGAAAATGCCCGGCCAGATAGTTTTTGACCTCCGTTTGCAGGCGATCGCCCTGTTGCGTCCATTCGGTAAGGAACGGCCGCAGCCGCTCGATGGCCACGAACAGATGCGGCGAGCTGCGCACCTCGGGCTTCGCGCCGGAGAGCGTGCTCACGGGGTCGATCAGATCGGTGGGACTGTAGGTCGACTGGCACTTATCGCAGTTATCGCCGTATTGATTGGGCGATCTACACTTCGGGCACGTGCCTTTCACGAATCGATCTGCCAGAAACGTACCGGCCACCGGATCGAACAGTTGCGTAACATCCCGCTCCGCCACCAGTCCCGCGTTGCGCAACGCCTGCCAGAATTCGCCGCATAACGCGCGGTTCTCCTCGCTGTTGGTGCTGCCGTAGTTATCAAACGCGATCTCGAACGCCGCGAAGTCCCGCACGTGGGCCTGCTGCATATCGGCAATGACTTCCTCTTCCCGCCGTCCTTCCTGACGGGCACGAATCATGATGGCCGTGCCGTGCGTGTCGTCGGCACAGAGGAAGATGGCGATGTGTCCGCGCAGCTTCTGAAACCGCACCCAGATATCGGTCTGGATGTACTCCACCAGGTGGCCGATATGGATAGGCCCATTGGCATAGGGCAACGCGGAGGTGACAAGGATTTGTCGCTTGATCATCGCAGCTCCGTCTGAAAACTAAGGCCGGCATTGTAGCAAAAGATGCACAACTGGCGACCTGGGTTCATTCCGATCCAACGACGGAACGTAGAAGTGTTCGCCCTGACGTGGCGGCGACGAACGCACGGAGGGTTGGACCAGCACTCGGTGTCGGTCCAAAATGCCATTGAATCAACGAACGCTCCTTCTTTAACTCAGGTTTCGACACCGAATCTGCTC
>JBGTDH010000777.1:0-4421 GCA_041748435.1 Pirellulales bacterium | reverse complement strand
AACCGCGCGAACAGCAGGTTGTCGTGAGCCGTGAGCGTGAACCGCGGCGCGCCCAGCCGGCTGTGCTGCGTCTGACTGCGCGGCGAGTCCTCTCCCAACCTGAACACTACGCCGTCAGACGATCCCCAGGCTGGCTTCCCCGTCTTCAGATCGAAGCCGAAGATCTTATCCGGCGCGGCGACGAACACATGATCGCCGGCGACGATCGGATGATAACTCAGCAGCCCCTCGCTATCTTCCGCCACGCGGCGCGCGCTGAAGCCAAAGCTGCTGGCAATGCGGAAATCGGAAGCTGTGTTGCGATCCGGCAAGGAAAACTTCCAAGCCAGCTCGCCCAGATCAAGCGCCTCGCGCGCGGCGAAGTTGCGCTGCCCGTTGCCGCCAAAGGTGTGCCACGTCTGCGACGCCGGCACGGCCGGCCATTGCGCACTGGCCTCCAACTGCGCAGAGAGAAGATCGGCGTACTTGCCGTTGCGGCCCGCCAGCTTGCCTTCCGCTTGCGGGTGCAGATGCGTGAAAGCGGCCAACTCTTCACGGGCGCGCTCTGGAGTGGCTTCCAAAATGGATGCCAGCACCAGCCGCGCCCTCACTGTGGCCAGGTTGAGATCGGTGCCCGGGTACTGCAGGCGCCTGGGGAGCACTCCGTGGCGATTCCAGAGCCGCACCAGATCGCGCACGGTTTCATCCGGCATCGACTGCATGCGGTTCACGTGGTACGGCGAATCGGCGGTGTCGATTGGTTTATACCAGCGATCGAGCAACTGCGAGTCCGCCGCTGTCAGCTCGGGCGAGCTTCGCACTTGCTGAAACACGTTGGCCGGAATCGGCTCTTGCGGCCATTCGATCAGCGTGCCCCAGGCGTTGCGGGCCGCGGCGTAGTTGCCGGTGCTTAACGACATTTCGCCCAATGCCAGCAGGGCATCGTCACCATAGCTGCTGGCGAAGTACTGTTGCACCACCTGCTCCAGCACCGGCCGATCCAAGCCGCGGAGGCCTTGCTCGTACAGTCGATTGGCCTGCGGATTGACCCGTTCCCGATACAGCTTTAATGCCGGCTCGGGAAGGGCCGCCAGCCGCAACTGGCAATAGTCTCGCAGGCTGATGTACCGCTGGTCGGCCACCTCGTACATCTTCCCGCCATGATTGGCCATCACCTGGCGGAGAATCTCGACGGCGTCGTCCCATTGCTCGTCGGCTAACAGAACTTTGACCCGTTCCAGGTGATTGCGGGTAGCACTCTCCGCCAGATCGATCGTCACGTCGTCGGACGGTTCGAAGCGGCTGGCGGGAAAGAACTGGGCCGCAGCGGGGGTCTGCCCCAGGGGCCAAAGGAGGCCCAGGGAGACAATCAGGGCCGGCAAATGCCGGCCAATGCGGCAGACCAAGCCCACGTCTGTGACCCTTTCCAAGAGGCATCCGGCCCCCGTGGCCGAAACCGCCCCTTAACCGATCCCTCGGCGGGCCAAGCCGTTAGAGGCTCTAACGATCTCAAGTCCGCTATTGCCACTCTCTTAGTATAGGAGACAACCCGTTTCGGGGAAAGAAGAGTTGCCGGTGGCGCAAACCCTGACGAGGATGCTTGGGGTGAATGCGGTAAATGGGTTGATTGCGAGCTGCACGACGAGCCTCAGCCGTCTTCCGGGACTGGTGTACGCGTTCATGTTTGCATCGTTGCACACACACAACTTTGCAGAAATTATGAACGGAAGCGACCTGCCTGTAATGTGTTGCGACGCATCGGATCTTGCAAATGCATCGAAAACTACGCACCTTGCAACGATGGAATCGATATTACCCAGACTGCCTCCGTTTTTTCGCTAACCTTAGTACGTCCCATAGCGCTTTTCGATCAGGTCGCCGCGGCTGAAGTCATGGAACTCGTCGGCCTCGAGCACCCAGTAGCCGCTCCAGAAATGGTTGCGCACGAAGGTGTCGCGGCCGAGTCCGCCGTAGAGATGGTCGATCATGTGGTCGGGGCCGCCGTCCAGATAATCGTCGCCGGTGCCACCCATCAGCGTGTCGACGCCGTGATCGCCGTACAGCGTGTCGTTGCCGACATCGCCCACCAGAGTGTCGTTCCCCTCGCGGCCGCGGAGAAAATCGTTGCCCGCAGCTCCCTCCAGGAGGTTGGCGCGCATATTGCCGCGGATTACGTCATCGTACAGCGAGCCCAGCACGTTCTCGAACTCGTTGGGATTGACCAGTTGCAGGTACAACCCGCCGCGGACCGTTTGCCACGAAGAGAGGCTTAAGTCCACGGTGATTGGGCCGCTGTCAATGAAATTGAGCCGGTCAATCCCTTGCCCCGCATACTCGGTGACCGTGTCCCAGCCGTGGGAATGGCCGCCGAAGACATAGGTGTCGTTGCCTTGCAGGCCGACGAGAGAATCATCCCCCTCAATGCCTTCGAGTTGATTGTCCCGGCTGTTTCCCACCAGCACGTCGTCGTAACCGCTGCCGCGTGCGTTTTCGATCTCATTGGGATTGTAAAGCTTGAGCGACAGGTACCCGGTGGACACCGTCTGGACGCTGACGGCATACAGGTAGACGGTCACCTCGTGCTCGAAGTCGCTGAAGTCCAGCCAGTCGTTCCCCTCGCCGGCAAGCTCGGCGATCGTGTCGGTGCCAAGCGGGGCGTCTAAGACCGAGTTCGTGGTAACAGAACGGAACAGGTAGGTGTCGTTGCCCGGCCCTCCCGCCAGCCAATCGTCGCCCATCTCGCCGTACAACTCGTCGTTGTCTCCCTGGCCGTACAGGTTATCGTTGCCCTCTCCGCCAAAAAGCTGGTCGATGCCGTCGCCGCCGAAGAGATTGTCGATGCCCGCAAAGCCAAACAGTAAGTCGTTTTCGCTGCCGCCGTAGAGGTAGTCGTTGGCGTTGCCGCCGGCCAGGACGTCGTAGCCCGCGTGGCCGTAAGCAACGCAGGGAATGTTGGTAAGTTGCATGACGCCGTTATCGTCGACAAAGCCATTGGAGAAGCGGTCGTTTCCGTTGCCTCCCCAGAACAGGATGCTCGTCACGTCGGCCAGATCGAACTCTTCGGTGATCTGGTCGATCAGGGTGCCGCCCACGTACTGCCCCAGCGTGACCTGGACCTCGTCATCCTCGACAGCGATGACCACGTCGTCGATGTCATTGGTGCCGTCGATGAAGAGCTGGCCATTGGCCAGGCTGATGTCGCCCACCATCAGCAGCCGCGGCTCGAACGTCTCCAGCCGCAAGGGTCGCCTTGGGGACGTTGCTCTCCGCTTTGTGGTCTTGCGGGCGGGAAGTTTCTGAAACAGTCCGAAGAGTTTCACGGCAGAGTCCCCTGGAATTGCAATGGAAGTGGTCTAACCCGGCAAGTACATCCGGTTTTCGATCAGCAAGGGGACTCCCCTCGTGCTGCTAGGTGTTCTCCTTTTTTTTGCGACCATCAATGCCCAGCCCGCATCGCCGGCGCTTTTTTGTCGCTCCGAGTGTGTCCGCTTTTTTGTCAGAAATCGGATTTCCTCGTGGTCTCCGCGCGCCGTCTAAACTCAGGCATGACAACCATGTTGCTTTGCATCGCCAGACTCCGGGCTCTCTCGCTGCTGGCCGTAGGGGCTATTCTTCTGCCAACACCGTCGGTCGCCGAGAATTACGCGTTTCTGGTCGGCGTACGGCACTATGACAAGACGCAGCTTAACGATTTGCGCTTCAGCGAGAACGACGTGACGGGATTGTCTACCGTCCTGCAAGCGGCCGGGTACTCTGCACGCAACATCGTTCTGATGACTCAGACCGTGGGCGTGACGAACGTCAGATTGGCGCCCTTTCGACGCAACATCCTCAAGGAACTGAACCTGGTGCTGCGTGAAGTTAAAGCGGGAGATTCCCTGGTCCTGGCGTTCTCGGGCCATGGCGGTCAGCAGCCGGAGGATCGGGAATCCTACTTCTGTCCCGCGGACGCCGACCTGACAGATCGTTCCACTTTGATCTCCTTGGAAGACGTCTATCGATCGCTGCAGGCCAGCCGGGCCACGACCAAGGTCCTGCTGGTCGACGCCTGCCGGAACGATCCCGTCTCCAGCCTGGGCAAATCGCGGCGGATCGTCGACTTGGAGAGCCTGACACGCCCACAACTGCGGGATCCGCCGGGGGGCATCGCGGCCATCTTCAGTTGCTCCAGCGGCGAGCAGTCCTTCGAGCACCCGGACCTGAAGCACGGCATCTTCTTCCACTTTGTGATTCAGGGGCTCTACGGCAAGGCCGACTTGGACCAGGACAATCAGATTTCCTTGGAGGAGCTCTCGCTCTACTCCGTCAAGGAAGTGCAAAGCTACTCGCGCATCGAGTTGGGTACGCTGCAAACCCCCGAGCGCAAAGGTGAAAGTCGCGGTTTGCTGACACTGGCCTCCGTGGCCGGCGCCCGCGCGCCCCCGAAGCCGGCGCAATCGCCG
>JBGTDH010000776.1:0-4672 GCA_041748435.1 Pirellulales bacterium | reverse complement strand
GCTGATGAGCATTTGCACGCTGCTGGCGATTTGGGACCTCGTACGGCGCGTGCAGCGGGCCGATCTGTCCGCCAGCAGCGGGTGGATGGATGTCGGCGCCGGCGTTATGCTCGTTGCGGTTTCGATCGGCATCGGCGCCTATCTAACCTGGACGGCACTGGATCGCACCGCGTCGCCCCCCTCGCCGCAGCGCAACTCACCCTGGGACTGAAACATCGACCCGCGTCCCCCGCCACGCCATTCCTTGCACGTTGCACGTCCCCGCTCGGCTGGTCGGCGAGAATCGATCTATCATCGCCGGCCTCCCGGAGATTCTCCTCGACGCGCATCACGAGCGTTTTTAGCGTCACGCCGCTGTTCTCGCCCCCGCGTCGACCGCCTGGTCGATACGGTTCGCAAAGAATCCGCATGCACCGGTCATTCTCCGAGATGGCCCCAGGGACGCGTCAACGCGCTGGCCAGGCGCCGGGCTTGCTCCAGATCGGCCGGAAGGCAGATGCCAGGACGATTGTCGCGCAGGGCGATCTGCTTGGTATAGCCCTTGAGCATCCCGCCGCCCCGCTCGCAGGCGCCGTTGTTCGGTATCAGCAGCGCCTGGATGGCATCGATACTTGCAGTGCCGAGATGAGTATCGCAAGGGTGATGCGGGGGAAGGGCACAGGCACCCTGCTATCCGTCCCTGGCGGCTCATCAATAACTCCGGCCACAAACTGGTCCGATGTCCAAACGATAATAAGGCTCCTTGCGGCGGCCTGACGCGCCTCCCAAATCTGACGAATCCGTTCAATACCACCGTAAGACGAACTCTGGGCTTCGTGCGCACCGTGTTCGGCTAGAATGAAAAGCACCAATCCCGCCGTTGTGGCGTTGACGACCAAGTGATGACGGTAACTCATGTGCAGCGGAAATGTATTGCTTCACTCGTAGCGGGAGACGCGCCAACTGGAGCCTTCGTCCCGCGAGAGGACATTGCCTACGCCAGGAGCTTAGGGACCAGTTCCCCGGCGACGCCGGTGAGGCGGAAGTCGAGGCCTTGGAAGCGCACGGTCAGGCGCGTGTGGTCAAAGCCGAGCAGGTGCAGGATCGTGGCGTGCAGATCGTGGACGTGGATCTTGTCTTCCACGGCGTTGAAGCCGAATTCGTCGGACGCGCCGAGCGTGAAGCCGCGCTTCACGCCGCCGCCCGCCAGCCACATGGTAAAGGCGTTGGGATGATGGTCGCGGCCGTCATTGCCCCCTTGCACCATCGGCGTGCGGCCGAACTCGCCTCCCCAGATCACCAAGGTATCGTCCAGCAGGCCGCGTTGCCGGAGATCCTTCACCAGCGCCGCACTGGCCTGATCGGTGTTCTGGCATTGCAGCTTCAGGCCGGCCGTCAGCCCGCCGTGGTGGTCCCACGCCTCGTGAAAGACCTGCACGAACCGCACGCCACGCTCGATCAAGCGGCGGGCCAACAGGCAAGCGTTGGCATAGGAGGCCTTGCCCGGCTCAGCGCCGTACATCTTGAGGATGTGCTCCGGCTCTTGCTTGAGATCCATCACGTCGGGGGCCACGCCCTGCATGCGATACGCCAGCTCGAAAGAGTTGATGCGCGTGGCGATTTCCGGATCGCCCATGACGCCCAGCCGCTCACGATTGAGCTCGCGCAGCGCATCGAGCGTGTCCCGCTGCAACGCGGCATCGATGCCGGCGGGATTCGAGAGGTACAGCACCGGATCGCCCACGCCGCGGAACGGCACGCCTTGATACATCGTGGGCAAGAAGCCGCAGCCGTAATTGCTGGCTCCGCCGCTGGTCCCCTTCTGGCCGGTCGAGAAAACCACAAAGCCCGGCAGGTCCTGATTCTCCGTGCCCAAGCCATACGTGACCCAGGCGCCCATGCTCGGCCGGCCGAACTGCTGGCTGCCGGTATTCATCAGAATCTGCGCGGGAGCATGATTGAACGCGTCGGTGGTCATCGATTTGACAATCGAGATCTCATCGACGATCGACGCAATATGCGGTAGCAGCTCGGACACGTCTGCCCCGCATTGGCCATGTTTGGCGAACTTGAACTTCGGTCCCAGGAGCTTGCTGTTGGGCGAGATGAACGCCGCGCGATACCCTTTGAGCAACTCCGCTGGCGGCAGCCTGCCATCCCACTTGGCCAGCTCCGGCTTGGGATCGAACAACTCCAGATGGCTCGGGGCGCCCGCCTGAAACAAATACACCGCCCGCTTGGCCTTCGGAGCAAAGTGCGGCGATTTGGGCGCCAACGGACTGGGGGGCGCAGTTGCCGCTGCCGCCACGCCCTGCGACGGATTGCCCATTAAGCCCGCCAGGGCCATGGCGCCCAGCCGCACGCCGCAGTCCTGAAAGAACCAACGCCGCGTAAGGTGCGATTGCTGCTCAGCGGCATATTCGGCGGACATTGTCATACTCCAATTTGGCTGCAATGCCGGCATTCCGGTGTTCCGTCACTTTAGCTCGCCTTGCCGCCCAGGGGCAAGAAGCACGGCATTCGTTCAGAGAAAGTCAGAATCTCAAAACGGTGAAAATGGAGGGTGGGTCGCAGCTGATTTCACCAGCCTAGGTTGAGATCCGCCAAGGAGCTGCGCAGCGACTCCAGGCTGAGCACGCGCACGCCCATCTCCCCTTGCACGAGAATCGCCAGCGTGTCCCGATGGGGATGAAACTCGGCCTTGAGCACGGCCGCTGGAAATCGCAGCGTGATCAGTTCCTGCCAGTTGGGGCTCTGATTCTGCCACACGCGCACGGTGCGGTCGAGCGAGGCACTGGCGAGCAGGCGACCATCGGCATTGAAATCGAGCGAGGAGACGCTGTCCTCGTGGCGCGTCAGCTCGGTCACGCTCTCACCTTCAGGCAGCGAGAATAAGCGCACTTCACCGTTGCCGGCACCGCAAGCCACCACGCGCTCCGCCGGGTCCAGCGCAACGCTGCTGACGCTGACCAGGTTCTTCGTCACGGGGATCAGACGGGGCAGGCTGGCCGCGTGCTCAAAATGAAGCAACTCTCCCTGTTGCCCTCCCAGAACCAGGCAGCTCTGCGCAGCCTGCAAGCATTGGAAAGAGCTGCGGCCCGAAAGCAGTCGAGCCACCTTGTTATCGAAGCGCAACATGCGCTGCGTGTCGCCGGGATTGTAATGCCAGATTTCCTCCGACGATACCCCGTACAAGCGATGGCTGGTTGCGTCGAAGCTCAGCCGGGATGGGCCCGAGCCACCGACATGAGACAACTCCTGGGGCTGGGGTTGGGCGATGTCCCACACGCGAACCGGTTCGTCCAACTCGTGCAGTGCCAGTCGCCCCTGGACGATCGCAGCCGCGAGGGCAGCGCGGCGGGAAAAGCTGATCGCCACCGTGCCGCCGTCGACGCCCAGCAGCGCCAGCGCCGGTTGCTGCTGCGGGATGATCACTCGCGGCCGCGAATACGAACCCAGGTCGCGAAGGGAACACCAGACCATTTCGGTAGGTGGGAACGGATGGGCCGCAAGTTTGGATCGGCTTGCAGATGTCACCGGGTATATCCGCACGCGACGCTCTTCAATCACGGCGACAAATCGCCCGTCGCCGCTGAGGGCCGCAAACACCGGTGTCTCGGGGTCGAGCGCCACACTTACGGATTCGCCCGTCACGGTATCCCAGAGTGTGGCGTGACGATCGCGGGTGAAAGAAGCCAGCAGCAGCCGGCCGTCGTTGGACAAAGCGACTTGCCGAAAGCTCGAGAAATCACGCCCCTCTCCTCCGGGAACGGAGTACAGTCGCGTGGCGTTGAACTCTAAGTCTGGATACAGCTCCACGCCGCGCACGTGCCCGGCTAGCAAGGCATCGGTCCACGGCGAAGCGGCGACCGAACCCTGGACCGGAAGCTGTTGGGGCCGGGCTTGCCAATGTTCGAGGTCGATTAGTTCAACGCTCTGCTCCCCCAATCCCAAAACGAGGCGATCCCCGTGGTGACTGAGCGACGCATTCGCGATGGGTCTACGAGCGACATGCCCGGTTGTCGCCCGCCATCCCTCCGACTGCAGCCAGACCTTGAGGTTCTGATCGTGCTCTGCCGCGGTGAACAGTCGGTCCGAACCCGACGAGAACAGCACGGTCTCAATCGGCGATTTGTGGGCGCGCCAGGTGATGCTCGCGGCCGGCGTTGCAGACAAATCCCAAACGCAGACATCTCCGCTGCGCATCCCGGCGGCCAGCCAGCGTCGATCGCGACTGAACGCCAAAGCGCGGCAGCCTTCCTGCGTTGGTGTCGCTTGAAGAAACAATTTGGCCGACCCGCCGAACGAGAGCGATTGCACCTCGTTGCCCGTGACGGCCTCGAGAATCTTCACGTGCCCCAATAGGAACCCTTGGGCTTTGAATTCTCCGACGGCGAGCCACTGTCCCTCGTGAGAGAACGCCAGCGCGGCGGCCTGCATGCCTGTGGCCACTTCCCTAGGCTCGCCCAGATCTAATCCCATCAGGCAAGCGGCGGCTTCGCTGCGAAGTTGTGTTGTCTGGCGGCTATTGGTCTCCAGTGCGGCGGCGTGTTGAAGTTTCCGCAGCGCTTGTTGCGTCCAACCGCGGCGCGCTCGATCGATCGTCTGCCGCGCCTCGATCACACTGGCAAAATACTCCTGCGTGGCGCCCAGCGTCTTGGCAGCCTGCGCCGACTGCCGCGATGCAGCCGCT
>JBGTDH010000775.1:0-5318 GCA_041748435.1 Pirellulales bacterium | reverse complement strand
GGGGATGTGCGGGATCTGGAGGAAGCAGCCGCAAAAGGCCATGAACGCGCGAAACTGGCGCTCGACGTGTTCATCGGCTCCGTGCGGCAATATCTGGGCGCGTATCTTGTTGAGTTAGGGGGCGCGGATGTAATCGTCTTTACCGGCGGTATCGGTGAGAACGGCGCGAGTGTGCGAGCCGCCGTGTGCGAGCATCTCTCCCAGCTAGGCATCGAACTCGATCCGGCCGTCAATGCACAGGCACGTGGCGAAGCGCCGATCCACGCGGCCAGCAGCCGCGTGAAAATCTGGGTGGTGCCCACGAACGAAGAAATTGTGGTGGCCCGTCAGGCCCGCGAATTACTGGAGGGCCGCAACTAATGTTTGTCGCTAAAGTCACGGGCAGCATCGTCGCCACGCAAAAGGTCGCCTCAATGGTCGGGCAAAAGCTGCTCATCGTCGAGCCGTATCGCATCGACGAAGCCGACCGCAGCCGATTGAAGTCCACCGGCCGCACGTTTGTGGCGGTTGACACCGTGGGCGCGGGCAACGGCGATTACGTACTCATCGTGCAAGGCTCCAGCGCCCGTCTCACGCCGGAAACCAAGCAGTTGCCGGTCGATGCCACAATCATTGGGATTGTCGATACGGTGCATGTGGAACAGGCGTGTGTGTATTCCAGGGAAGTCAGTGGTTAGTAGTCAGTTGTCAGTAGCAATCTGAAACGGACATTATGCAATTAACTGAATCATTAATTCGCGACGTAGTCACACAAGTTCTCGCGCAGATGAATGGCGCGGCGCCGGCGGGCGCTAGTCATAATTACGCGGGCCGTTATGGCGTGTTTACGTGTGTGAATGAAGCGGTGGCGGCGGCGACGGAGGCCTTCGAGCAACTCTCGGAGCGGTCGATTGAGGATCGCAAACGAATCATCGACCATATCCGCCGCATTTCCATCGACCAGTGTGTCGAACTGGGGACGATGGAGATGCAGGAGACCAAGATCGGCCGTCTGGAGCACAAGATCGAGAAACTCAAGACGCTGGGCGAACGCACGCCGGGCGTCGAGTTCATGCGCAGTGAAGTGTTCAGCGGCGATCATGGCCTGGCGGTGATCGAACATGCCCCCTTCGGCGTGATTGGCGCCATCACTCCTGTGACCCATTCGCTGCCCACGATTACCGGCAATGCGGTGAGCATGATCGCCAGCGGCAACACGCTGGTGGTGAATCCCCATCCCAGCGGCAAAAAAGTCGCAGCGGAAGGAGTGCGGCGATTCAATCAGGCCATCCATCGTGATCTGGGCATCGACAATCTGATTTGTGTCATCGCCGAGCCGACCTTGGAGACGGCTAATGAGATCTTCGCTCATCGCGGGATCAAGTTGATTTGTGTAACCGGCGGTCCGGCGGTGGCCCGCGCGGCGCTGAACAGCGGCAAGCGGGCGATTGTGGCCGGGCCGGGGAATCCGCCGGTCGTGGTCGATGAGACGGCCGATTTGGATCGCGCGGCCCGCGCAATTATTAAGGGCGCATCGTACGATAACAACCTGCTATGCATTGCGGAGAAGGAAGTCTTTGTTGTAAGCGAAGTGTTTGATCAGATGTTAACCGCCATGGAGCGTGCCGGCGCCGTGCGGCTTAACGGTCGTGAAGTCGATGCCCTTACACGCGTGGCGATTACCACGGTGGGCGAAGGAGAACATAAGCACGACGTGGCGGCGAAAGAATATCTAGGGCAGGATGCGGCGTTTCTAGCCCGCGGCATTGGCAAGAACGTCCCCGCCGGCACGGAATTGCTGTTCGGCGAGACCGATGAACACAACCCCTTTGTGCCTGTCGAGCAAATGATGCCCTTTTTGCCCTTTGTGCGCTGCCGCGACGTGGACGAGGCGATTGCCAAGGCAAAACATTATGAGCATGGGTTCCGGCACACCAGCATGATTCACTCCAACAACGTGCGCAACATGACACGCATGGGCCGGATCATGGATACGACGTTGTTTGTAAAGAATGGCCCCTGTATGGCGTCGCTGGGATTGGGTGGTGAAGGCTATTTGAGTTTTTCGATTGCCACGCCGACCGGCGAGGGTGTAACCACTCCGCTCACATTTACGCGCGAGCGGCGATGCTCGTTGATCGACGATTTGCGGATTCTGGGGAAGGCGTAAGCCGTATCCCCTCTCCCTTTGGGAGAGGGTTAGGGTGAGGGTTGGCGTGAGGGAGATTCAACCACCCTCACCCCGGCCCTCTCCCCAAGGGAGAGGGAGAAAGAGTTCATGCAACTTGGCCGCGTGATCGGCACGGCAACTTCGACGATCCGGCATCCGACGCTTGCCGGCTGGAAGCTGCTGGTCGTGCAATTGCTGGGGGCGGACGGTTCCTCGCCAGACGGCGAGCCGGTGCTGGCCATCGATCGGCTGGGCGCAGGTCGGCAAGATCTGGTGATCGTTACGAACGACGGCAAAGCGACGCGGGAGATGATCGGCAGCGATAACACTCCCGTTCGCTGGAGCGTGCTGGGGATCAAAGATTGATGCGCTTCACCGAGGCCGATATCGAACGGATCGTGCAAGAAGTCTTGCGACGTCTGGCGGCTATGAATGTGCTGCCGCAGAATACCGCGGTGACGACCTTAACAATCGCCTCGCGGCTTATCACGCTGACGGAGTTAACAGGCAAATTACAGGGAATCACGCGGGTCGACGTTCAACTAAGAGCCGTCGTAACGCCTGCGGCGAAAGATTACATGCGGGAACGCGGCGTACAACTGGTTAGGAAGCCATGAGAATCGGTGAAGTGATTGGAACCGTGACGCTGAGCCGGGCGCACCCGGCATTGGCCCCGGGGAGCCTGAAGCTCGCCGTGCCGTTGTCACTGGCGAATCTCACGAATCAATCGGGCGAGCGGGCCGAGGCGATTGTGGTTTTCGACAACCTCGGCGCAGGAAATGGCAACCTGGTGGCGATCAGCGAAGGGCGCGAGGCGGCGCAGCCGTTCGATCCGGAAATGGTTCCCCTCGATGCTTACAATGCGGCAATTCTTGATACCGTAACCGTGGATGAACGATGAATCAGCATCAGATTAAGCAGGAAATCTGTGAAATAGGCCGGCGAATCTACAATAAAGGCTTCGCCGCCGCCAACGATGGCAATATCAGTTATCGCATCGGCGAGAACGAAGTATTGTGCTCGCCGACAATGGTGTCCAAAGGCTTTATGAAGCCCGAGGATATTTGCATGGTTGATATGGAAGGCAATCAGTTGTCCGGCAAGCGCAAACGGTCCAGTGAGATCTTGTTGCATCTCACGATCATGAAGAGCCGTGCGGATATCAAGAGCGTGGTGCATTGCCACCCGCCGCATGCCACGGCCTTCGCGATCGCGCATGAAGCGATCCCGCAGTGCGTGCTGCCGGAGGTCGAGGTATTTTTGGGTGACGTGCCGATCACGAAGTACGAGACACCCGGCGGCCAGCAGTTCGCCGACACCGTGTTGCCGTTTGTCCAGAAGTGCAACGTCCTGATCCTGGCTAACCACGGCACCGTCAGCTTCGGGGAGAATGTCGAGCGGGCGTACTGGTGGACGGAAATCCTCGACGCCTACTGCCGCATGTTGATGCTGGCCCGCGATCTAGGAAAGGTGAATTATCTGGGCGAGCAGAAATCGCGCGAGCTGCTGGATCTCAAAACGAAATGGGGTTGGAGCGACGCGCGGCTGATGCCCGGCATGGAGGATTGTGATATTTGTGCCAACGACGTGTTCCGTTCGAGTTGGAAAGACTCCGGCGTGGATCGTAGAGCGTTCGAAGCGCCGCCTCCGGCACGGCCCAAGTCGGCGCCCGCTGCTAGTAATGATCAGGAAGAGTTGATTCGCACAATTACCGAGCGCGTGATGGCGGCGCTGGCCAAGTAGAAACAACGAGAATGAGCATGAAAGTCAGCATTATTGGTGGCGCGGGATTGGTAGGCTCGTGTGCGGCGTTTGCGCTGCAGATGGGGCGCGTGGTGCGCGAGATTGCGCTGCTGGATCTGAACGCGGAGGCTGTGGAAGGCCAGGCCTTGGACTTGCTGCATGGCGCAAGTGCTGTGGCCGATCAGGTCATCACTGCCGGCGGTTATGAGCATGTGCCCACCAGCGATGTGATCTGCATCACCGCCGGTTTGCGGCGCAAGCCTGACGAAAGCCGCCTGGATCTGATCAATCGCAACGTGGAACTGTTTCTGGGAGTTCTGAAGGAGATCAACCGCGTCGGGCACAAGCAAAGTGCCGTGGTGCTGGTGGTCTCCAACCCGGTGGATGTGCTGACGTATCTGGCCGCGCAGCGGTTGAAGCTGCCGAAATCGCAGGTTATTGGTTTGGGCACGCAGTTGGATACGATTCGATTTCGCAGCCTGATCGCGCAGAAGTTGGGCGTTGCGCCCACACAAGTCTCCGCCGTAATCCTGGGTGAGCATGGCGACAGCATGGTGCCGATCTGGTCCAGCGCCACGGCGGCGGGCATGGCGTTGGAGAAGCATAAAGGCTGGAACCCCCAACTGGCGAATGAGTTGTTCACACGCACCAAAGGCTCCGGCGCTGAAGTGATCAAGAAGAAGGGTGGCGCCGGGTGGGCCGTGGGTGTGGCCATTCAGGAGGTGATTGAGACGATCGTTCTCGATCGACAGCGGGCGTTGCCGGTGTCGAGCGTGCAGAACGGCTGCTATGGCATTCGCGATGTGGCCCTGAGCGTGCCGACAACGGTGGGCCGCGCCGGAGTCCTGGCGACGCACGAGATCGAGTTGTGGCCCAAGGAAATGCAGGGGTTGCGCACCAGTGCGCAGACCTTGAAGGAGACATTGGGGGCGGTGTTGAAAGGAAGATAGTGGTCCGTAGTCCGTAGTTGGTAGCGACAAGACCACTAACGACGGACTACTGACTACTGACAAATACGCCATGATCAAATCACTCGACGAAAAACTCCGTGCCATTCATGCCGATCCGGCGCGGTGCCGCGAGTTTATCATTGCCGATGCCAAGGATGCCGATATGGCGTTTGGCATCGGCGCTCCGGGCCGTTCGCCGGAGGCGCATGCGGGCGAGGTTCGCTTCCGAACTCTGAGCGAGTATCGCCAGCAGATTCGGGAGATCGTGGGGCAGGGGCTGGTCGATATTATGCTGATGTCGGCCAGCACCAACGAGGTGCTGACGATCCAGGAGCGGCTGTTCGACGGCAGCCATGTCACGCCCGCGGCGCGGGCCAACGACACTACCGATATCTTCGTGGTCCGCGGCGGCAGCTATGCGCCCGAGCCTTCGCGGCCGTTTCGTACCGCGGCAGTGGATCACATTCAGTGCGGGC
>JBGTDH010000774.1:0-9237 GCA_041748435.1 Pirellulales bacterium | reverse complement strand
GTTCACCGGCGCGCGATAGTCTTGAATCACGAGGCCCGTCCCACGACCTTCCGTGTAACCCACCCGCCCCGCGCGGCAGATGGCGGCCGCGCGGGTGGTCTGCCAGTCCATGCCGTCAAACACCACCAGCACGATGTACTTCTTGCCGGCCGCCGCAGCCGCGCATTGCAGGCGGTAGACATCCGTCTGATCGCAGTAATCGGCCTTGGGATTGTGGGTGTTGGCCGGAGCAAAGCCGTAGAGCGTTTCCAACCGGCTGGCATCCCGGTAGACGCTGTTAACGCCGGTGTAGGCATCCAGAGTGACTCCAAAGGTGTAGATTGGAATCAAGCGATTGGAGTGCGACTTCCAATCGGAATACTTCTTGGCATTCAGGCCCCAATGCCCCCACGGAGCATCGTTGTCTCGCATGGCGCGAATCTGCAAATCACGCAGATGATCGGCCTGCGCAGGCGACACGAACAACGCGATCCACAGATAGCAGAATGACCACCGCAGGCAACGAGCATGCATCACGTGCGTTCTTCCAATCCGAGGGTTGGGACAATGCTGTTCTAATGTAATTGCCTGACGAGGAACATGGGACTGCCGCAAACGCCCGAGGATCTCGCAGCTCCATGCATAAGCCCGTGGCCACAATTGTGGCCTGCGTCGTGCTTGCCCTCACCTTGGCGGTGGGAGGGACCTTGCTGGCGTGGTGGCTGCTGACTCGATGAGCTTCAGGCTCGCCAGCGGCAATACCTGATTCAGGCTGCCGCTGCGCAAACCTTCGAGATCGAGCGTGATGTACTTGAATCCCAGCGCGCGGAAATGTTGCACCAACGGCTCGTAGACATTGGGTTGGGCAAATTGACCGATCGAGTCCCGCGGCACTTCGATGCGGGCCATGTCTCCCTTGTGATAACGCACGCGCAACTCACGCAGCCCCAAAGCCCGCAGGTACTGCTCGGCGCGGTCGATCATGGCCACGCGCTGCGGCGAGACTTCCTCTCCATAGGCGATGCGGCTGCTCAGGCAGGGGCTGGCCGGCTTATCCCACACGGGCAGTTGCCAGAGCGCCGCCAACTCACGGACATCGGCCTTCGTAAAGCCGCACTCCAACAGAGGGCTGCGGACCGCATGCTCCCGCGCCGCGGTCATGCCGGGGCGGTAATCGCCCGCATCGTCCAGATTCGCGCCATTGAGAATTACCTCGACCCCTAACCGCTCCGCCAAGCCGTCCAGTTGCGTGTACAACTCGGTCTTACAGTGATAGCAGCGGTCCGGAGCGTTTCTGAGATACTCGGGGTTGGCGAACTCATCCGTGCGCAGAACCTCGTGGCGAATGCCGATTGACGCCGCCAGTTTTGCCGCGTCCTCCAACTCTCCCGCGGCCAGGCTGGCGCTGACGCCGGTCACTGCAACGGCACGATCGCCCAGGGCTTCCCATGCCGCGCGGGCCACCACGGCGCTATCGACGCCGCCGGAGAAGGCCACGCCACAACTGGTGTGGCGGCCGATTTGTCGCAGCAGCGCGTCCCACTTGGCGAGTACAGACATCGCAAAGGTTGATCCGTAGGCCCATGAAAAAGGGTGCTGTCCGGCGAACCGGACCGCACCCCAAAACGAATCGCTCCGCCGCAATGCCGTGGCGATGCGGTTTTGAGAGCCCGCAGTTGATAGGTGGGCACCCAAGCGGTCCGGGTTGTGTGATCCGCCGTTTGCTCCGTACTCCCGAAGGACACGGACGGCGGCTATACACGCGGCCGGGCCAGTAAATGTGGCGCCCAGCGGACTAACGTATCGGCTCCCCAAAAATGGACACCGGCAGCACGTACATGACAGAGGACTCGATCACGACCGAAGCCGCGACAATCGCATTTTACCGCATCGAACAGGCTCGGGGCAAGGCAAACAACCGTTCGGTTTTTCGACACTCCGGTTAGTCTTTTCCCTTGCCCTTGCCCTCCCCACCCAACAGCGCTTCCAGGCTGCCCGCGGTGCGGGACGGCGACTTTTCCTTCTCCTTGACGCCGTTGCCGTCGTCGGCGCTATCCAGCAAGGGGAAGTGCTGCGACAACAGCGGCTTGTCCGACATGCTCTCCAGCGCGTGCGGGTTGATGCGCACTTCGGATTCCTGGTAAGTGCGGAAGCCCGTGCCCGCCGGGATCAGGTGGCCCAGGATCACATTCTCCTTCAAGCCGACCAGCTTGTCGATCTTGCCGGCCAGGGCCGCCTCGGTAAGCACCTTGGTGGTCTCCTGGAAACTGGCGGCCGAGATGAAGCTGGAACTCTGCACCGCCGCCTTGGTAATGCCCAGGAGCTGCGTGCTGGCCGTGGCCGCCTTGGGCCTGGCCCCCTTGGCGGGCTCTCCACCCAGCGCCTCGATCTGGGCATTCACCTGCTCCAAGGCATCCTTGGGGACGATGGAGTTCTCCGTGAAGTCGCTGTCTCCCTTGTGCGCGATCCGCACGCACGTGGTGAGATTCTTGTTCACTTCCCGGAACTCGAACTTATCCATGATGCTGCCCGGCAACAGGCCGGTATCGCCGACGCTCTCGATCCGCACCTTGCGCAGCATCTGCGCCACGATGATCTCGATGTGCTTGTCGTCGATTTCCACGCGCTGGCTGCGGTACACGTTCTGGATTTCGCGCGTCAGATAACGCTGCACTTCCTCTTCGCCGGAGATGCGCAGAATATCGTGCGGCACCAGCGGACCTTCCACCAGCGCCTCGCCGGCACGCACAAAGTCTCCCGAATGCACGCGCATGTGCTTGCCATGCGTTACCAGGTGCTCGCGCTCGATGCCACTCTCGCTGCGCACCACAATCGTGCGCTTGCCCCGGCGCTTCTCGCCCAGAATCTCCACCGTGCCGTCGATCTCGGCCATCACGGCCGGCTCCTTCGGTTTGCGAGCCTCGAAGATTTCCGTCACGCGGGGAAGACCGCCGGTGATATCCTGCGTGCCCGACACCTCGCGCGGCGTCTTGGCCAGCAGCGTTCCGCCGGTGATCGTGTCCCCCTCGTTCACCTCGATGTGGGCCTTTTCCGGCAGGTGATAGAAGTCCAGAATCTTGCCATTGGCGTCTTCCAAAATCACTTGGGGATGTGAATCCCCCTTGTGCTCCATAATCATGCGGCGCATGTGACCGCTGGGGTCCTTCTCCAGCCGCATCGTCTCGCCTTCGATGATGTCTTCGTAACGCACGCGTCCCCCCACCTCGGCCAGAATCGGGATGCTGTGCGGGTCCCACTCGCACAGGACCGTGCCCACGTTCACTTCCTGATTGTCGTCCACCAGCAGCTTGGCGCCGGCGGGAACCTCGAACTTCTCGATCTCGCGACCCTTGGGGTCCATCAGCGCGATCTCGCCGTTGCGGGTCAGCACCACTTGCTCGCCGGCGTCGTTGCGAACCACCTTGAGCCGCGTGAACTTGGCGATGCCGGGCCGCTTGGCCTTGATCTGGCTCTCTTCGATATCGCGCACCACCGTGCCGCCGATGTGGAACGTGCGCATCGTGAGCTGCGTGCCAGGCTCGCCGATTGATTGCGCGGCGATGATTCCCACGGCCATGCCCTCTTCCACCTGCGAACCGGTGGAGAGATCCATACCGTAGCAGCAGCGGCAGATGCCCAGCGAGGCATCGCACGTCATCGGACTGCGAACCTGAATCTTCTCCAGGCCCATATCCTGAATCTTGCGGGCGATCTCACGAGTAATCATCTCGTTTTCTTTGACGATCACTTCATCCGTGATCGGGTTGACGATATTGGTCCGGCTCACGCGGCCGCGGATGCTATCGGCCAACTGAACCTCCACCTTCTCGCCGCGATAGATCACCCCCTTGGTGATGCCTTGCGTGGTGCCGCAGTCTTCCTGCGTGATGACCACGTTCTGCGCCACGTCGGCCAGCTTGCGGGTGAGGTAACCCGAGTCGGCCGTCTTCAGGGCCGTATCGGCCAGACCCTTGCGGGCGCCGTGCGTGGAGCTGAAATACTCCAGCACCGAGAGGCCCTCGCGGAAGTTGGCCTTGATGGGCGTCTCGATAATCTTGCCCGACGGCTTGGCCATCAAGCCGCGCATGCCGGCCAACTGGCGAATCTGCTCGACACCGCCTCGGGCGCCGGAGTGCGCCATGAGATAGATCGGGTTCACATAGTTGAGCGTGCGATTGTCGCTCTCCAGCGCCGTCATCATTTCGGTCGTGATCTTCTCGCGGGCGTGCGTCCAGGCATCCAACACCTGGTTGTAACGCTCCTGCTCGGTGATCACGCCGCGTTGATACAGCTTCTGGAACTTGAGCACGGTCTTCTCCGCATCGCCGATGATGCGGCTCTTGCTCTCCGGCGTGATGAGATCGTCCGTGGCGAACGACAGGCCGCTGCGGGTGCTCTCGCGGAAGCCCGTACGGTTAAGGGTATCCAGCAGATCAATGGTGTGCCGCCGACCCAGAATGGCATAGCAATCGGAGATTACTTTTGCCAATTCGCTGGACCGCATGGGAATGTTGTAAAAGGGCATTCCGGTGGGAAGCTGGATGTTGAACATCACGCGTCCGACCGTGGTATCGATGATCGCCCCCGGCGGCGTATCGGGATCGTCCGACTTCAACCGGCGATTGCGCGCCAACTTCACTTTGATGCGGGCATGCGTGGCCACCTTGCCCAAGGAATAGGCCATTTCCACTTCGGCTAGCGAGCTGAAGATCATGCCTTCGCCCGGCTGGTTCGCCAGCATGGCGGTCATGTAATAGCAACCCATCACCACGTCCTGCGACGGGCTAATAATGGGCGCGCCGTTGGCCGGGCTGAAGATGTTATTGGTCGACATCATCAACGTGTGAGCCTCGACCTGCGCCTCGATCGAGAGGGGCAGATGCACGGCCATCTGGTCGCCGTCAAAGTCGGCATTAAATCCCTTGCAAACCAGCGGGTGCAACTTGATGGCGTTGCCTTCCACCAGCACCGGCTCGAAAGCCTGGATGCCCATGCGGTGCAGCGTGGGAGCGCGATTGAGCAGCACGGGGTGATTGCGAATCACCTCTTCGAGGATATCCCAGACTTCCTCGTCCTTGCGCTCCAGCATCTTCTTGGCAGACTTGATGGTGTCTGCGTGGCCCAACTCTTTGAGCCGGCGGATGATGAACGGCTGGAACAACTCCAAGGCGATCTTCTTGGGCAAGCCGCACTGGTGCAGCCGCAGGTGAGGACCAACGACGATCACCGAACGGGCCGAGTAATCCACACGCTTGCCGAGCAGGTTTTCCCTAAACCTTCCCTGTTTTCCCTTAATCATGTCGGTCAGCGACTTCAGCGGCCGGTTGGAGCTGCCAAGCACGGGCCGCTTACAGCGGTTGTTGTCGAACAGCGCGTCGACCGATTGCTGCAGCATCCGCTTCTCGTTGCGGATGATCACCTCGGGGGCGTTCAGATCGACCAGCTTCTTCAGCCGGTTGTTGCGGTTGATGATGCGGCGATACAGATCATTCAGATCGCTCGTGGCAAAGTTGCCGCTATCCAACAGCACCAGCGGCCGCAAATCCGGCGGGATCACCGGGATCACATCCAGCACCATCCACTCGGGCTTGTTGTCGCTATCGCGGATGCTCTCCACGATCTTGAGCCGGTTGATCAGATCCTTCTGCTTCTGCTTCGAGCCGGTCTCGGCCAGATCGACGCGCAGATTCTTGGAGAGCGACACCAGGTCCAACTGCACGAGCAGCTTGCGGACTGCCTCCGCCCCCATGTCCGCCTCGAACGAGCCTTCGCCGTGCGTCTCACGGGCAGCGCGATACTCTTCTTCCGTCAGTAGCTGCCGCGGCTTCAGCGGCGTGTCCTTGGGATCGACCACCACGTAGTCCTGGAAGTAGATCACCTTCTCCAGGCTGCTGGTCTTCATATCCAGCAGGTTGCCCAAGCGGCTGGGCATGGCCTTGAAGAACCAGATATGCACCACGGGGGCTGCCAGCTCGATGTGCCCCATGCGCTTGCGGCGCACGCGGCTATGCGTGACCTTCACGCCGCAGCGGTCGCAGATCATGCCCTTGTACTTCATGCCGCGGTACTTGCCGCAGGCGCACTCCCAGTCCTTCTCCGGGCCAAAGATGCGCTCGCAGAACAGGCCGTCTTTCTCGGGTCGGTACGTGCGGTAGTTGATCGTTTCCGGCTTTTTCACTTCGCCGAACGACCAACTCCGGATGTCATGCGGCCGCGCCAAGCTGATCTTGACCGAGGCGTAATCGTTAATGCGATCGTAGGATGTTTCGCCGATGCTCACTTGATGCGCTCCTTGGACAGGAAGGCGGGGTGTTCCGGTATACGTAGTGTCGCGAAACCGCTAGCGGATCGCTGGCGGTTTTGCGGTGTTGCGATTGCTTACACGCGGCGCTTCTCGAGCTGCATGTTCAGCCCGAGACCGCGAATTTCATTGGTTAGCACGTCGAAGCTGGCGGGCGTGCCGGCTTCCAGTGTGTTCTCTCCCTTGACCATCGATTCGTAAATCTTGGTGCGGCCCTCCACGTCGTCGCTCTTCACGGTGAGCAGCTCCTGCAGGATGTACGCCGCGCCATACGCCTCCAAGGCCCAGACTTCCATTTCTCCGAACCGCTGACCGCCGAATCGCGCCTTGCCGCCCAAAGGCTGCTGCGTGATCAGCGAGTAAGGACCCGTGCTGCGGGCATGCACCTTGTCGTCCACCAGGTGATGCAGCTTCAGCATGTAGATGTAGCCCACCGTGGTCTCCTGCTCCATCGCCTCGCCCGTGCGGCCATCGTGCAGTTGGGTCTTGCCGTGCTTGGGAAGCCCGGCGTCTTCCAGGCACTTCTGGATCTCCTGCTCGCTGGCGCCGGAGAACACCGGCGTAATGGCCTGGAAGCCCAACGCCGCGCCGGCCCATCCCAGATGGGTCTCCAGAATCTGCCCCACGTTCATGCGGCTGGGAACGCCCAGCGGATTGAGCATGATTTGCAGCGGAGTGCCATCCGCCAGGAACGGCATATCCTCCTGCGGCAGAATCTTGGCGATCACACCTTTGTTGCCGTGCCGCCCGGCCATCTTGTCGCCCACGGAGATGACCCGCTTGGTGGCGATGTAGACTTTGATCATCTGCAGCACGCCGCTGCGCAGCTCGTCGCCGCGCTTCATGCTGTTAAGCACGCGATCGCGGGCATCGATCGCCGCTTCCACGTGAGGCCACAGGGTCTTGTGCAGCTTCTCTACATCGGTCTTGCGCTGCGGGCTGCGGATATCGAGGCTTTCCAGCCGGAACCGCGCGGCCTGCTCCATGACGAATTTGGGGTCCTGACCCTCGATCAGACTGTTGCCTTCCTCGTCGGTCAGTGTCTTCTGCAAGACCTTCTGGATTTCGTCGACCAGCGCGCCAAATGCAGCGGCAATCGCGGCGTTGCCTTCCGTCTCCGCGTCCTTGAGATCTTTCTCAAACTTCTTGCGCTCTTCTTCGGAAAGGCTCATCCGGCGGCTGAACCGCTGCGTATCGATCACGATGCCTTCCACGCCCGAGGGCACGTCGAGCGAATCGTTCTTTACGTCTTCGCCGGCCCGTCCGAAGATGGCATGCAGCAGCTTCTCTTCCGGAGTAAGCTCGGTCTTGCTCTTCGGCGAAACCTTGCCCACCAGAATGTCGCCCGGCCGGACATAGGTGCCGATGCGCACGATGCCGCTCTCGTCCAGGTTCCGCAGCGCCTTCTCGCTCACGTTGGGAATGTCCCGTGTGAACTCTTCGCGGCCCAGCTTGGTTTCGCGAATCTCCACGTCGAACTCTTCGATGTGAATCGACGTGTACGTATCCGCCTTCACCAGATCTTCGCTGATGATGATGGCGTCTTCAAAGTTGAAGCCATCCCAGGCCATAAAGCCCACCAGCACGTTGCGGCCCAACGCCAACTCGCCCAGGAAAGTGGCGGCGCCATCGGCGATGACCTCGCCCTTCTCCACCTTCTGCCCCGGACGCACCAGCGGCTTCTGGTTCTGACACGTCCGCTCGTTGAGGCCCACGAACTTCCGCATCTCGTAATTGTCCTCGCCAATCACAATCTTCTGGGCATCGACATAGCTCACGGTGCCCTTCTTACGGGCACGCACCAGCATGCCGGAGTTCTGGGCCACGCTGCGCTCCATGCCGGTGGCCACCAGCGGCGGCTCGGCCACCAGCAACGGCACCGCTTGCCGCTGCATGTTGGAGCCCATCAGGGCGCGGTTTGCGTCGTCGTGCTCCAGGAAGGGAATCAGTCCGGCGGAGACGCCCACCATCTGGCTGGGCGCCACGTCCATATACTGCACCTTGTCGATCGGCACCATCTGGAAGTCGGCACGATAGCGGGCAATGATGGTGTCGCCCTGAATCTTGCCTTTCTCGATCGGTGCGTCGGCCGGGGCTAGATAAGCCTCGTTCTCTTGATCGGCCCTCAGCCATTCGATCTCTTCCGTCAGCTTGCCATGCTTGATCTTGCGGTACGGCGTGATGAGGAATCCGTAAGCATCGACCCCCGAGTAAATCGCCAGACTGGAGATCAGGCCGATGTTCGTGCCTTCGGGCGTCTCGATCGGGCAGATGCGGCCGTAGTGGGAGATATGCACGTCGCGCACTTCGAACCCGGCCCGTTTGCGATTCAAGCCGCCGGGGCCTAGCGCGCTGAGACGGCGCTCGTGCGTGAGCATGGAGAGCGGGTTCGTCTGATCGACCACTTGGCTCAACTCGCCGCGGCCGAAGAAGTATTCGATGGCGGCAGAGATGCTCTTGGGGTTGATCAGGCTGCGGGGCGTCATGTCCTGAACGTCTTTCAAGCTCATCCGCTCCTGCACGGTCCGCCGCAACTTGAGAAATCCCTTGCGGAGCTCGTCGCTGGCCAACTCGTCGATGGTGCGCAGCCGTCGATTGCCCAAGTGATCGATATCGTCTACCTGGGCCGTTTCGTCGTCGCCTCGCAAGGCCAGCAGATACTTGATGGAGTTGATCAGGTCTTCCGGACGCAGCGTCATTTCGGTTTCGGAGATGTCCAGCTTCAGCTTGCGATTGATGCGGAAGCGTCCCACGCGACCCAGCCGATAGCGGTTGGTATCGTAGAACTTCTCATGAAACAGCGCCTTGGCCTTCTCCAACTGCGGCGGATTGCCAGGACGCAGCCTTTGGTAGATCTTGAGCAGGGCCTCTTCATGGCTGTGCGTCACGTCTTCCGTCAGACTGGTGAAGATGAGCGTATCCTTGACGTCGTTCATCACCTCAATAGCGTCCAACCC
>JBGTDH010000773.1:0-7560 GCA_041748435.1 Pirellulales bacterium | reverse complement strand
GGAGGTGTTGAAGGAGGTGAAGGGTTTTCGGCCGCATCTTCCCGTACTGGTCATGAGCATCCACTCCGAAGAGCAGTTTGGCGTGCGATCACTCAAGGCGGGCGCGGCCGGCTACCTGACCAAGGAGAGCGCGCCGGAAGAGCTTGTCAAGGCGATCCGCAAGGTCCACGGCGGGGGGAAGTATGTCAGCCCGTCCCTGGGCGAGAAGCTCGCATCCGCCGTGCAAGCAGGCGTCAACGGGCCAACACACGAGCGACTGAGCAATCGGGAGTACGAGATCCTGTGCCTGATCGCATCGGGAAAAACCGTATCCGAGATCGCCGAACAGTTGGTCCTGAGCCTCAAAACGGTCAGCACGTACCGCACCCGCCTGCTGAGAAGATGAACCTGCACGGCAATGCGGAGCTAATGCATTACGCCATCCACCATCGGCTCGTGGCGACTCTACCGCTCGGTATAGACGCGATACCCGCTGAATGAGCCGCTCTTCTTTGGCAGCCTTGTAGGACAAACACCGACGGACCGTTGCCTCCGCGTCCTACCTGCGAGTTTCCCTGGTCCTACCGGAGAATGCCAGTCGCGCCGATTGCCAAACAGTGGTTGCATGCCATGATTGGGTGCCTGCTGATCTTAGACCCGTGCCCGGCTCGCGGCCGATACGGATCGCCGGTGAAATAGCTTCCCAGTTCTCCTCCTCTCTCCCTGCCCCAGTGAGAATGGAAACTGTGGAAGCTATTTTACCGGCGATCCCGAGAGGGAATTGGCGGGTCTAGCGATTGATCCACGATCCGTGGGGCGACACTTGCGACGATTGATTCGATGGCGCCCGATACTCAAGAGCTAATTCCACGCGAACCACGGCATCTGGTTCAGCGATTCCGCGGAGTACGCGTGCAGATCGAGCGGCTGTCCGAGCCCGTGCCCACCGCGGTCACGGCCGAATTGCTCGATCTTTCTGTGCAAGGCGCCAAGCTGCAGATCCCGTGTTCCCTGCGGTTTCACGAGCGGCTTGTGCTGCGCCTCAACAGCAACGAGCGGGAGTTTGCACTCGCGGTGGAAACGAGTGTGCGCTGGATCCGTTCCGCGGAAAACGGAACTTGGACGTTCGGTTGTGCCTTTGAGCCGCGCCTTCCCGCGCGGGAGATGGAGGCTCTCTTCGATCATGGCCTGCTGGAGCGCCGAAAGTACGAGCGGATTCCGATTTCTGTTCCGGCACTGGCTTACTGGGAATTGGATCCCCAGCCCACGACCGTCCAACTGGTCGACCTGTCGCACGGCGGCTTCTGCCTTCTGACATCCTTGCAGGGCAAGATCGGCGCGCGGGTGCGACTGTCGGTCAACAAGGCGGACGGCAATCCCGCGGAAATAATTGCCGCGGCGCGGTGGGAATCAGTGTCCTCGGAAGGGCGCCTGATCGGTTGTGAGTTTCTAAAGGAGGGTTACGGCCTCCTCCGCGGACTCACCCAGGGCTTCGAGGCGACTCCAGCGATCCGGCGCTCGCCGTGGCGTGTGCGATGGTTAGCGATTGCGGCCACTGTTCTCGCGATGCTATGGCTGGCATTCAGCATACCGCGCTGACAACCAAGCGCCGTGTGTGTCTCGCGGACTCGACACACCTGGCCTACCGGCGCGCCCTGAGCCGCGCCGGAAATGAAGTCGTTCAATCTCCCGGGTTGCGCAATCCTTGGATCCACGCGTGTTCCTCGGTGTTGAGGGGCGGGGCAAAGGGGGCATCGTAGTTCAGGGAGAGGTCATAGCCGGCGCGGTCGTAGACGGTGGCGAATACCTGTTGCAGATCGAGCGATACGTCGGGGTCTTGTGCCAATAACGGAATGGCAACCACCGGTAGTGGATGGGCGAGCAGCCAGGCATAGACGTGCGCAACAGGCCGTCGCGGCCGGCGACTGACGATCGCATAGTAATCTCCGGCTGGCGGTCGATCGTCCATCGGCAGCCGCGCCCCGCCGCGGAGCAGGTCCAATTCCACAAGGTGAGCCGGACTGGCGAGAATCGCTTCCCGCTTCTCCAGATATTCTCGCCGGCCGTCTGACCTCGGTCGCTTATTGGAAGGCGAAAGCGTCTCGATCACGGTGAAAACTTCATGCGTCTCGCGCTCTCGAATCACCAAGTACGTTTCTCGCCGCTCTTGCGGCATGGGGATTACGCACTCGACCCGTCGCTCAACTCGCACATAGTACTTGGGCCGAGCGCGTGGCATCAGGGCTTCGGCCAGGGCGGTATTCCAGCGGCTGTGGAAATCCTCCCATTCCTGGTTCTCGAGGAAGGGGTCCATTCCGGGGAACGGAGACGGCATTTTCGGGACACCTCGTTACGCATCCAGAGACACCAATCGTCCTCTGGATTGTATCCGCCGGCAGTCTGCCTTGCGCAGTAGAGCCTGCCGTGGCACTTGCCGGCGAACGGATTTCGCGGGCCGGATGCTCTTCTAGGTCAGAAGCCGCAGCGCGGCGAGCAAACGGTCGACGAGCGGTCGAAGTTCCTCGTGGGCGCGATGCGCTTGCTCGAAATCGTTGCGGCTGGCGTGTTCCTCCAACGCGGAAGCTGCCTGCTGCACCGGGTCGCACAGGAACACACGGGCCGAGCCTTGCAGCGTATGAGCCGCGCGGCGCAAGGAAGCGGCGTCGTGGGACTCCAAGGCTCGTTGAATCTCGCCGAGCGTTTGGCGGCACTCGGTGTTGAAGACGGCGGCGAGCTCCCGCAGCGATTCCTTGTCTCCCTGCATGCGATCGAGGATCCGCGCCTGATCGAAGATCTCGCGCGGGAGCGCTGCCGGCGGCGTCGGACCACGGTTCTGCTCGACTTCACCGGCTAGCGACAACACCTGTTCCAGGACGGCGAACAGCTCGCCGCTGCGGACGGGCTTGGCGACATAGCCATCCATGCCGGCGTCCAGGCATCGCTCACGGTCGCCCTTCATGGCGTGCGCCGTCATGGCGACGATGGGAACGTGGCGCGATGTCCCTTGCTCGCGGCGGCGAATCGTGGCCGTGGCGTCCAAACCATCCACCTCCGGCATCTGGACATCCATCAGCACCACATCGAAAGTCTCGCGCTCCAGGAGCTCCAAAGCTTCGCGGCCATTGTTGGCCACGGTCACGGTATGCCCGTGCCGATGCAGCACACCCAGAGCCAGCTTTTGGTTGACCGGACTGTCTTCCGCCAGCAGCACCCGCAGCGGCGGCAAGCGACAAATGGGCGTGGCGTGTTCGGCGGCCGGCGTTTGATCGGCTTCGTCCTGGCTGCGAATGCGCACCAGCAAGTCCAGCAGCTCGGACTGCTTGATCGGCTTAAGCAAATAATGGGGGACGCCCAATTGCTCGCAGCGGCCGATATCGCCGGGCAAATCCTCGGAGCCGAGCATCATAATGGGGACGCCCAGCCGGCCCGGCTTCGCACGCAGCCGGCGAATTAGCGCGAAGCCGTCTTCGTCTGGCATCTGTGCATCAATGAGCACCAGCGGAAAACCATCCCCCGACTTTTGTTTGATCATGACCTGCGCGAGCGCCTGTTGTGCATCGCAGGCCACGGTCGGGGTCATCTGCCAGTTGCCGAGCATCTCTTCCAGGATGAAGCGGCTGGTGGCGTTGTCGTCGACCACCAGCACCGGCACGCCGGCCAGCATGCCCCGCCCAGCAGGAATCGCCAGACGGCTGCCGATCCCAAAACGCGCGGTGAAGTAGAACGTGCTGCCGCGTTGGATCTCACTCTCCAGCCAGATGCGGCCTCCCATCATCTCGATCAGCCGCCGCGAGATCGACAGTCCCAGTCCGGTGCCGCCGAAGCGGCGCGTCATCGAAGAATCTGCCTGCTCGAATGCGTCGAAGATCTGCTCTTGCTTCTCTGCCGGAATGCCAATGCCCGTGTCGCGCACGGCAAAGTGCAGCGTGACCCCGGCTTCGTTGAGCGTCCTGCTGTCCCCTGTCCCCTGTCCCCTGTCCTCTGTCTGTTCATGCACATCCAGATCGACTTGCCCGCGATCCGTGAACTTGATGGCATTGCCCACCAGGTTGACGATGGTCTGCCGCAGCCGCGCGGGATCGCCGACCAGAGCTTCGGGCACGTCGGGTGCAATGTGGCAAGCCAGCTCCAGTCCCTTGCTGTGAGCGCGAAAGGCGAGCGACTTCATCGCATCCCCCAGCGTCTCGCGCGGATCGAAGACCACCTGCTCCAGATCCAGCTTGCCGGCCTCGATCTTGGAGAAATCCAGAATGTCGTTGATCACGGAGAGCAGACTCTCGCCCGAGTTGCGGACCATCGTGAGATACTCGCGATGCTCCGGAGAAGAGAGACTTTCCAGCACGAGCTCCGTCAGCCCGATGACGGCGTTGAGCGGCGTGCGAATCTCGTGACTCATGTTGGCCAGGAACAGGCTCTTGGCCTGGCTGGCCGCTTCGGCAGCTTCTTTGGCTTGCCGCAGCGCCGCCTCGCTGCGAATGCGCTCGGTGATGTCGGTCGAGATGCCACACAGCGATGCGACGGCGCCCGTAGCATCCAACAGCGGAAATTTCACGGAGAGATACGTATGCGGGCCATCGTCGTGCGGCGCGAGTTCCTCGAACACCAACGGCCTGGCCGCCTCGCAGACTTGCCGATCGTTGGCGCGAAACACTTCGGCCATCTCGGCGGGAAACATGTCGAAGTCGGTCAGGCCCAGCAGGCCGTCGCGCGTGACGTGAAACAGAGTCTCGAACGAGCGGTTGACGAGCAGGTAGCGGCCATCCAGCGCTTTGACGTAAACCACGGCCGGCGTGTTGTCGAGAATGGATTGCAGCCGGGCTTCGCTTTCTTCCAGCGATTGCTGTGCCTGCTTGCGTTCCGTCAGGTCTCGCAGGTAAAAGGCGAACAGCGGCGCCGAGGCCACGTAGCTGATGGTCATGGCCATCTCCGCCGGAAACAGCTCGCCGTTGGCGCGGCGCGCGATGATCTCCGTCCGGCGTCCCAGCAGCGAGCCCTCGCGCGTGTTCAGGTGACGTTCTACCCGCTGCGAGGGCGTCTCCACCTCCTCAGGCGCGAATAACACGTCTTCCGGCTTTTGGCCCAGCATCTGCTCGCGGCGATACCCAAACGAGCGTTGCGCCGCGCGGTTGAACTCAACAATTCTTCCCTCTTGGTTCACCAGAATAATCGGATCCAGGGACGACTCCAGCAGCGCCGCCTTGAGCGACTCTGCCTCCTCCGCTCGGCGGCGATCAAGATCGAGTGCATGTTGTACTACCACGCACAGCGGCTGCGTTGAGTGGGGGTCGCGCACGACGAACATCCGCAGGCGAGCCGGGATGGGTGCCTCCCCGCTCAAGGGACGAAGCTGGCCTTCTCCCTCCCAATTCCCACAACGGTTGACCTCGACCATGGCCGTATTTCGCAGCAGGTGGTACGTCCCGTCGGTGTAGAAGCGGCGCAGAGGGGTGGCTGCCGTCACGGCGAGCGTGGTCTTCAGCGTGCTGAGCATTGCGCGGCTGGCGTGCAGCACTTCGCCGGAGGGGGAAATCAGGAACGAGAGCTCCTCGGTCTGATCGATGAAGTTGCGAAGCAAGGAGAAAGCGTCAGTCATTGCAGCAATGCCCTAACTCGCCGCGCGGCGCCGCAGCATCTGATTCATCGCAGCATGATGGCACATAAGGAGATGAGACGCCAGCACGGGCGTCGGGACGGCAACCGAAAGCCTGGTTCCTGATGTGTTGCAAATTGCGTTTCATTTCATTTCACGCATCTCACAGCCTACTGCCTTCTGTGGGTTGATATTATTACTCATTCGACCCATACTTCGCACTTATCCTTAGTCGTCCAATCATTTCATTTTGCGCAGACGTATTTAATTTTCCCACAGACTTCCTATATTAACTCCACGAGAGTTGGCTTTGTTGCACCGTTTCCCGCCACATTCTATGTCCGATCCAATGGATCCCCGTGAAGTTCTGGCGGTTTTTTTCCGCCACAAGAAGAAGGCGACCTTTGCCGGTTTGCTGGTGCTGCTCGCTGCGGTGGCGGTCACGGCGATCATGCAGCCGCGGTTTCGATCCGAGGCAATGCTCTTTGTGCGCCTGGGCCGCGAGAATGTGGCGCTGGATCCCACCGCATCGATCGGCGGCGGCTCGGTGATGGCGGTGCCTCAAGGGCGCGAAGACGAGATCAACTCGGTCGTCGAGATTCTCAAGAGTCGCTCGCTGGCCGAACAAACGGTCGACCAGGTTGGCCCTGCGATCATCTTGGATCGCTCCAGCGAAAGCGGACCCCTGTTTGAGGCGCCCGAGTGGCTGCTCACGAATCTTGGCTCGATGGAGCCTTTTGCGCGGCGCCTGCTTCCGGGGCCGGGGCAGAGCCTGCGCGAGGAGGCCCTGGAAAAATTCGCCCAACGGCTGACCGTCTCGGCGCCGAAGCGCTCCACGATCGTCCACGTGGCGTTCGATGCTCCGTCGCCGGCCGTCGCGCAGCAGGTGCTAACGCAGTTGATCGACCTGTATCTGCAAGATCACGTGCGGCTGAATCGGACCGCCGGTTCGCACGATTTCTTCGTCGAACAGACCGGCCAGCTCAAGGCGCAGCTCTTGGCCGCGGAAGCCCGCATGCGCGACTTGAAGAATCAGACGGGCATGGCGGCGGTCGAGGACCAGCGGAAGATTCTGGTCGAGCGCACGGGCCGCCTGGAAGACGATTTGCTGCGCCACACGACGGAGCTCACCTCGCTGGACGCGGAGCTGCTGGCCCTCAACGAGAAGCTGGATCGGCTTCCCGGCACGCGCGTGCTGCTGCGCGTCAGCGGCCTTCCGAATCAAGCGGCAGATCTGATGCGGCAACAGCTCTACCTGTTGCAGCTCAAGGAGCAGGATCTGCTCTCGACGTTCAAAGACGACACGCGCCAAGTGCAGGAGATCCGCCGGCAGATCGCGGAAGCACAGGGCATCCTGGCGAAGGAGGAAGCTCAACGCACGCAATCAACCAATAGCGATGATCCCACCTTCCAACAGTTGCATCTCAGTCTGCACAGCAAGCAAACGCAGGCCGCCAGCCTGCGGGCACGCATTGCGAAGTCTCGCGAGCAGCTCACGCAGTCCCGGGCGGAGTTGGAGCTGCTCAACGATCATGAGATGCACATCGTGCAGATGCGGCGCGAAGTAGCGATGCAGGAAGACAATTATCGCAAGTATGCCGAGAACCTGGAGCAGGCCCGCATCGATCAGGCGTTGAAACTGGAGCGGATCTCGAACATTGGCGTGGTGCAGCCGGCCACCTTGCAAGCCAAGCAAGTGCGTCCGCAGACGGCGTTGCAATTGCTGGCCGGACTGCTGGCCAGCGCTGGGGCGGCGATGGCCGCGGCGCTGGCGGCCGAGTACTTCGACACCACACTCAAGACGGCCGACGACGTCGCGCGGCAGTTGGACGTGGTTCCCTTAGCCTGCATTCCCCATGTGTCCGAGAGTCCCGCCAAGATAGCTCCGCTGCGAGAACGCCATGCGCGCACGCGCCCCCGATAAGCCCCAGACCGGCGGGCCGCCTGCGCCCCTGCTGCCGCAGATTCCCTCGGCGCATGCGCCTTCGTGG
>JBGTDH010000772.1:0-4141 GCA_041748435.1 Pirellulales bacterium | reverse complement strand
CTGCGTCCATACCGAGCGTAGCCTACCCGCCGCGGCGCGCCGCTGAGGCGTGCTAGCATGGCCGTGCGCCACGAGTTGGTCAGCAGCACCACGGCATCCAGCCGCTCCTGCCGCAGCCTCTGCACGAGTTGCCAGGTGCCCAAGGCGGAATCGTTGCTGCGGGGGTCGTAGAACAAGGAATCATCGAGCCAGGAAGTGCCTGCCAGCACTTCGGCCACATAGGGACGCATGATGCCCACCAGAGCGGCCTGGCGGCCGAAGAAATTGCGCAGCGCGCGCACGGCCGGAGTGGCCATCACCACATCGCCGACCCAGTTCGGGAGAAATATGCCAAGCTTCATCTGTATTTCGGGCATCCATGCCGAGAACGGTGGCGAACTTATACGCAGTTTCTTCCCTGGGCAAAACGGCAGTTCTTGGCCCAGATTCCTCTTGCGGCAAATCACCTCCGTGGACAAGATGTCGATTGGTGCAGTGCTACAGCCGCCAGGAAAGCACTGCTGGCCTCGGCCGGCAGTGGCGAGCACGCTCGAATGAATGCGCAATCGCTCTCGTCGATTTTCACGCCGGACCTGGATCTGTCCATTCCGTTGCCCCGCACCGGCGTGCAGCCGTTGCGAATTGGCATCTCCGGCTTCGCGGCACCGCAGGAAGGCTCCGCCAATCATGTAGCCCGGCATCTGGCATCGCTGGGCGCCAGCATTGTGGCCGTGGCTCATCCCGCGCCCGGCGCGTTGGCCACGGCCAAACAAGGCGCCCGGCAAACTGGGGCTGGGCCTCACCGGTATGCCGATCTGCCCGACATGCTGGCACACGAAGACTTGGACGCGGTGGCCATCTGCTCCGGCGTGGAGATGCATCGGGAACACTTGCGGGCAGCGCTCGATCGATCACTGCACGTGCTGTGCGAGAAGCCCCTGTTGCTGGAGACAGGCCGCGATCCCGTGGCCGATGCCCGCCCGCTGGTCGAAGGCTTTGCGGCGGCGGGCCAAGTGCTGATGCTTAACGAACCGTGGCCTTATACGCTGGCTGCGTTCGATAAGCTCTATCCGGAGGCGCGCGTCCAGAGCCGCCCGCCGGAGCATCTGGCCGTGCTGCTGTGTCCGTGCCAGCCGGGGCTGCAAATGATCTCCAGCGCCGTACCCCATGCCCTCAGCCTGCTGACTGCTCTCTGCCCGCCGCGCGGCACCCTAGAGCGGCTGAGGGTTGAATCCAACGATGCCTGCGAGGGCGTGCCCACGGCGCTAACGATCAGTTTTCAATACGTGCATGGCAACGGCCGCACAAACGTGTCGATCGACCTGTGCCACACGCGGCAATCGCCGCGGCCTGCCGGATACAGCATCGACGGTCGCCCCGTACGGCGCGTCGTGGAGATGCCCGGATATCAGACGTACTTCGTGGCACAAAAATCGGGCCGCATGCCGGGCGATACTCGCGAGCGGCCGCTGCGTCGCGTGCCCATCGACGATCCGCTGCGGCTGCTGTTGTCCGATTTTCTCCGCCGCGTGCAACTGGCAAAATCGGGAGGCGAAACCGATCGCCTAACCGACGCGTCGCTCCTGGAGCGGCTCGGTCTGCTCCGCACCATTTACGGCGTGGCCCGCTCGGCTCTCGCCTGTTAACTGCCATGCAACTCTACGCACAGTTCTCCCCCCCGCACCTGTTCTTGCTCGGCCTGTTGGCCACCTCGGCCCTGATTCTGTTTCAGACCCAACGCCGCCTGCAACGCACCGCCACACACCGCCACGTCCCTAAACCCAAGGGAGCGAGCCGCGAGTCTGCCACCTTGGACGCCGCCCAAAGGGAGGTGCAATTGCACGACTACTCCCGCGAAGTCTGCGCCCGCGTGGACAGCAAGATGGCCGCGCTGGAACACCTGCTGCGCGCCGCCCACGAGGAACGTCTCCGCCTGGAGGCCGCCATTGCCCAAGCCCACGCCCTCGACCTGCCGCTTCAACCTGCTGAGGCCGGTAACCGCTGAAGGCGGGACTACCCGTTCACGCGTCTTCTTCGTTTGAGGCGGCGGGTTGGTTCTTGATCAGGTAGGCGTCGACGTCGTTGGAGACGATCACGCCGTAGTTCATGGCGCCCAGCCAGCCGGACATGATGATGCCCACGCTGCCAGCGTGATACAGGCCGCCGACCTGCTGGCAAAGAGCCCGGCTGACGGCCAAGCCCTCGAACTTGGTGCCGAAGCTGGCCCCCTGCATGTGCCGGGTGTAATGCTCGAAGGTTCGCGGCGTGGAGGCCTCCACGTAATCCAGCTTCTCGCGGATGCCGGGAATGTAACCGGCCAGATCGGTTAGCGTCCCTTCGATCAGGTCCTGCTTGCTGGCCTGATAGTCTTCTTCCGTCAACTCGGCCCAATCGCGGTAATGGGCATTCGTGCTGGAGACCACCAGGCAGCGGTTGCTCCCCGGCCGCGTTCGAGGGTAGTAGAACGAGTAAGTGCGGCTGGTGATCTGCCGATTCAACAGCAACTCCGTGCGGAACAGCGGCGCCTTGGAGCTGAACAGCAGGTCGCCGGAACTCTCGTCGATCATCTCCCCCGGCTTCAGCGCCATATAAACTTGCGTGCTGGAGTTGTTCAGCCGCACGGCGCGGGCATCGTCCACGAACTTGCGATCGAAATGCCCCTCGCCCACCAGGCTGAAGATCGTTGACTTGAGATTGGCGTTGGAGATCACGGCCCGGCACGGAATCAGGCGTCCGTTGACCGTGACCCCCTCCACGCGGCCCTGGCGGACGTGAATCTTCTGCACCTCGCTGCGAATGCGCAGATCGACGCCGTTGCGCTCCAACTCCGCCTTCATCAGCCCGATGAGATGGTCCGTGCCCCCCTGGAACGTGAACACCCCCTTGGACATGAAGTTGGAGAACACAATCCCGTAGCTAATGGCCGGGTCTTCCAGCGTCGAGCCATTGGCGTAAGTGATCGGCTCCATCAGCAGCCGGATCACGTCTTCGCGGCCGGGAAAGAACCGCTCGAAGAGCTGGCCCACGGTGGCGCCCTGATCATCGTAGAAATTCATGCCGCGGGCCGTATCGAAGAACGCGGTCACGGCCTCGGCGGACACGTGAAACTGCTCGATCAAGAGCCGCGTGAAGTCGTCGCGGTTGAACGTAGTCGTGAGGGAGAACATCGGGTTATCGAACCGGATGTGCCGCAACTGCACAATGCTGTCGGCAATCTCCGGTGTCCAATAGCGGCGGCAACTCTTGATCATGCCGACCGGGAAGCCGTGGAGCGAGATATCGAAGATGTGGCCCCCCCGCCGTTTGAACCACGTGGCCATGCCTCCCAATTGATAATGGTGTTCCAGTAGCAACACCCGATGCCCGGCTTTCGCCAGCGTGTTGGCAGACGTGAGACCGGCCAGTCCGCTGCCGATCACGATCACATCGTAATGGTCCCGAACTCCTTGGAGAAAGTCTTTGGGCATGCGGGCTTACTCGGAGTTGCGCCGATCGAACGCCCCAATTCTGCCAAGTCGCAAGAAGGTGGCAAGGGGTCGTGAAGACCCCTTTCGTCCTCTGGATGCGTGTCGGTTTTGGACCGATCTTCCGTCTCTCCGCAGGCAGCAATCAGTGTAACGCATTATATTTTAACGACTTACGGCGTGGTTTTCTTTTTGTCTAAATACCGCATTTTATGTTGCCAGTGCTTGACAACCCAAACTGTCTTGTTAACCTAGCAACCTAGACTGTGTGGTCGAGTCATTTACCGCAAACGGCACATGCTATTCAAACAGGGCACTTGCCTCAAACGGTAAACTCGCAGCACAGAAGACACCTCGCACCCCGTTTCGGCCGTCTGCTCGGGGGTGACGCGAAGAACCGGACGGCATGAATTGTGTTTTGTGAATTCTGACACGAGTGGTACCTAAGAAGTTGGAGGATCTAGAATGAATCGAGTTCTGATTTTTGGCATCGCGATCTTCTTCGCGGTGGTCGGCATTTCCTTGCTGGGTGCTGACAACACGGCGGTGGCTGGTCATGGTTGCTGCGGCTGCCACGGCGGCTGCGGTGGTTGCGGTGGTCTGTTCGGCGGTCACGGTTGCCACGGACAAAGCAGCTGCAATAGCTGCTGTGGTTACGAAGCGCCGGCGCAGGCCTGCGGCTGCTGCGGCGAAGGTGG
>JBGTDH010000771.1:0-17587 GCA_041748435.1 Pirellulales bacterium | reverse complement strand
CCGCCCGGCGGTCGGAATCGATCTGAGCGACAGATTTTGTCGCCACATCGTGGAGGCGGTTGAGCAGTTGTAATAATCTTACGACCTTTTGGACGTTGGCTTCTTCGGCAAAGGTGACCGCGGATTCAGCGTTAAATCTAGCAGCGAATCAATCACTTCTGCTCTGTCGACACGGGCGTATTTGTCATTGGTCGCTTTGGTGGCGGCCTTAAGATAACGAAATACGCTCTTTGCTGGAGCATCCGCCGCGTGTTCTTCCTCCGACATTTTCAAGGCGAACATCTCATCGACCTGGAAATAGAACGGCTCCAAAACGCTCTTTACTTTCGTGGCGTCCAGCATGTGTTTCTGTAGGTACACACTAAGTTCGACTATCAAGGTGAACAAGTCTGTCTTTTTCCACACGCGGCACTTCTTGTCGAAATCACACGCATCAATGAAGGAGAAAACTCTGTTTAGAAGACTTTTAATCTTCGGCCCCTTTGGAAATGAGTCGTTGAATCGTTGCAAGTACTCTAGATTGAGCGCATCGCGATGGTAATAAGTGGAAAGCAACGTTGTGGTAAGAATAACGCAGAAGTCGAGATCTCTCATGCGACGCATGTCAGTGATGGTGAACGTGCGGTGCGTATTAAAGAACACGTGTCGCGAAAGCTCGTCGCAAAACGCCTTGTACTGGCCGGTAAACATTGCATTTAGTCTCTCGATCGCTTTAAGAGCATAATCAGTAGAATTGATACGGGCAAAAATCTCCTTGATCTGCTCTGGCGTGCGCTTCCCAAGATCTCGAACCGCCACTTCATAATCGAGAAACTGCGCCATCTGGTCCGATTCTAGCTGGTTGTACGGAGTTACTTTTGCGAGTACGAGGTCGGGTGACCCCTTTACGTACTCACAAAGCGTTGAGATTCTTTGCTGTCCGTCGACCAGCAGGTTCCTTCGCATCATTGACGTGGTATCGATGTCCCCCGTTGCAATAAAAATCTCAGGAAATGGGAGCCCAAGTACGACGGTCTCCAAAAAGTGATCCTTGACGACATTCGTCCAGACGAGGCGGCGTTGGAACGCCGGCTGCAGCACAAGCACTCCCTGATCGACCTCGCGAATCAGGTCGCTAATCCGGCGGATGCTGACACTTGGCCTGAACGTCTGTTGTGTGTCAGGAGTTGATAGCGTTGACGGATTTTTCGACGGCAATTTCTTGGTAGGCATCGAGTCGTGACCAGGTTCTATAGAGTCGGGCGGAAATGCGCCGCGTGCCGAAGCGCCGAGACTGCATTAACGTGTCGAAAAACTCAATCCAGCGAGCTGCTTGCTCGAATCGAGGCACGGGAGGTAGGCCACGGGGGTCGATCCAACCGCGGAATAGTGTGCGTGCGAATTGCCTATATCGGCGGGACTTGTGCCAAGCCCGATTGCTTCGCGAATAGGCAAAGACACTGTCCCAACACTGATCAAACTTTTCAGGCGACACGATAGCGACGTCAAGATCCGAACCGGAATTTGCGGCGGCCCAAACTTGCTTCGGTGCGATACTAAATCCTTGTCTGCACGAGCCGACCAGCACCACGGCGCTCGGATGCAAGTCGAATTGGGCGGCTATCAAGCGTCTAAGTTCAAAGTAGTCATCCTCAGATAGTTCGGTAGGCGTGCCCGTCGTGATGTGTTTCCTGACCGAATCTTGTGGCGACAGATTCTTCAGATCAGCCTTAAAGCGGTCAAGGAGCCGCTGGTGGTTCGTTACATCCGCCATGTTTTGTCATCATTCGGAACAGCACATAGGCAACCAGCAATAACGATGAATCCGAGGTGTGCTGCGGAGAATTCGGCCGCACCTCACGTGACCTGCGACACCCGGTCGATCATTCCGCAGCATTGCTAACGTCGCATGAGGTTGATTTGCTCAAGCCATTGATCCAGTTCCGGGCCAGCATCGGCCCAAGCACCGGCTGTGGCCTGGATTCCGGCGCCCGGTGTGGCCGGTTGAATGGCAACGGTGACATCCTGCCCATCGGGGAGGCCGGTTGCGCAGTCCAACTCAATCGTCTTGCCGCGCACTACGCCGTGATAGATTGAAGTGGCCGAGCTCATCTAGTCTTCCATCACCTGGGACTTCTTGGCTTCGGAGAGCGTGTCGACCTTGGCTTCGTATTGCTTGGTCAGCTCCTGCACCTGCTCCTTCACGCTGTCCCGCTCGTCTTCGGTCAGAGTCTTGTCTTTCTGCTCCACGTCGGCCTGTTTGTTGGCGTCCCGCCGCACGTTGCGTATGGCGACCTTGGACTCTTCCGCCAGCTCTTTGATGCGCCCCACGAGCTTCTTGCGCACTTCGCCGGAGAGCGGCGGGATGTTCAAGCGGATCACGCGGCCATCGTTCATGGGGGTGAAGCCCAGGCCGCTGGTTTGAATGGCTTTCTCGATCTCTTTGATCGTGCCGGGATCGAACGGGCGGATCACAATCTGCGTCGGCTCCGGGGCGCCCACGGAGGCGAGCTGTTTGATGGGCGTGGGCGAGCCATAGACCTCCACGCGCAGCGTATCGACCAGGCCGGGGTTAGCCCGCCCGGTGCGGATGCCGTTGAGCGCGTGCTTGAGCACGTCGACGGCTTTTTCCATCCGCTCTTCGCCGTCCAGTAGGATGTCTTCAACGCTCATCTGTTCCCCTTCATCGCGAAACCGCTAGCGGTAGGGCCGAGGCAGTGGCGGTTTCGCCAGGTATTATCCCGCGACCAGCGCCTCGGCCGTGGAAATCAGCGTGCCCACTTTCTCCCCCAGCACGGCCCGCTCGATGTTGCCGTGCTTGTAGAAGTTGAACACCAAGATCGGCATCTCGTGCTCCATACACTGCGTAATAGCGGTGGGATCCATCACCCGCAGGTTCTGTTGACGCACGGCATGATAGGTCAGCTCACTGTAGAGCACGGCGTGCGGGTTCTTTTCCGGATCGTCGCTGTAGACGCCATCCACGCGCGTCGCCTTGAGCAGGATTTCCGCCTCGAGCTCCAAGGCCCGCTGGGCAGCGGCGGTATCGGTCGTCACAAACGGGCTGCCCGTGCCGGCCGCGAGAATTACGATGCGGCCCTTCTCCAGGTGCCTGCGGGCGCGGCGGCGAATGTACGGCTCCGCCACGCCGTCCATGCGAATGGCCGAGAGCAGCCGTGTGCTGCACCCGAGAGATTCCAGAGCGTCTTGCAATGCCAGGCCATTGATGACCGTGGCCAGCATGCCCATGTAATGAGCCGTGGCTTCTTGAATGCTGTTGTTGCCGGACGTGAACTGCGCGCCGCGGAGGATGTTGCCGCCGCCGATGACCACGGCAATCTGCACGCCGTGCTGGGCGGCCTGCCAGGTCTGGCGGGCAATATGCACCACCTCGTCCATGGCAATGCCCCGCTCTCCGCGATGGCTAAAGCTTTCGCCGGAGAGCTTCAGCACCACGCGGCGATAACGGGGAGTGGGATCTTCCAGTTCGAGCATAAACGTCCTTGGCCGGCGAGCTTGAATCTTAAAACAAACCGCGGATTACGCTGATATTAGCGGATACGCGCGGATGAAATCAACGAGCGCGACCTGTTCCCTCTTGTTCCGCGTCATCGCCTTTAATCCGCGTGATCCGCGGTTTTCCTGGAGTGTCCGCCGTTCGCCTACGCCTTACCGATCTCCCAACGCACGAAGCGTTTCACTTGCAGGCCGTGCTGCTTGGCGTACTGGCCGACGGTTTGCTTGTCGTCCTTTACGAAGGGCTGCTCGAGCAGCACCTTTTCGGCGTAATAATTCTTCAGGCGGCCTTCCACCATTTTAGCGATGATGTTGTCCGGTTTGCCCTCGTTGCGGGCGGCTTCGGACAAGATTTCCCTCTCTTTGGAGACGGCCGCGGGATCGAGATCTTCCTTGGCCACCACCGCCGGCTTCATGGCGGCGATGTGCATGCAGACTTCCTTGGCAGCCTCTTCGTTGCCGCCCTGACACTCGGCCAGCACGGCGGAAGTGCCGGTGTGATGCAGATAGCCGCCGCAAGGCCCGTCGATGCGCTCGATGCGCGCGAGGCGAAAGACTTCGCGAATCTTGTTAGTCAAATCGTCGAACTGCTGCTGTAGCTTTTGCCCCGGCTTGCTAGGCGAGGCCTGCGCGAGCAGTTCCTCGGGCGTCTGGGCCCCGGGCCCGGTGGCCAACTGCTGCGCCAAGTCGATCACGAGTTGGCGAAATTCGTCGTTCTTGGCCACGGGATCGCTCTCGCACTGCAGCTCGATCATGGCGCCCACGCCTTTTTTAAGATCGGCGTGAATGCCGATGCGCCCCGAAGAGGTCTCTCGCCCGGAGCGCTGCTCCATCGTCTTGCGGCCTTCCTTGCGAATGGCCTCGATGGCGGCAGCCTCGTCGCCGCCGGATGCCTCCAACGCACGCTTGCACTCCATCAGCGGCAAGCCGGTCCGCTCCCGTAAACTCTTCACCGCCGCAGCGGAAATCTCAGCCATGAGTCGCCTCCGTCCTGCCCACTGCCGCCGTCGGCGGAGCGAGCGTGGTAAATCAGGGATGCTTCGATGCCAAGTGGCAATTCGCCGGCTGAAGCCGGTACTACGAACATTGCACTAGTCCTTGGCCGGCTCTTCGGCGTCTTTGTCTTTGTCTTCGTCCGCGCCCGCGCTGTAGAAGTCGGCCCCCGTCGCGGCGCTCTCCTTGGCCTGGGCCTTGCCCTCCAAGGCGGCATCGGCCAACTGGGCCAGCATCAGCTCGATCGAGCGAATGCTGTCGTCGTTGCCGGGAATCGGCAAATCCACAAGGTCCGGATCGCAATCGGTATCGATCAACGCCACCGTGGTGATGCCCAACTTGCGGGCTTCCTTCACGGCGTTGTGCTCTTTCTTGGGATCGACCACCACCAGGCACTCGGGGAGCCGGTTCATGGAGCGAATGCCGTTGAGATTGCGGAACATCTTGCGATACTCGCGATTCAACGACGATTGCATCTTCTTGGAGTACGTGTTGATCTCGCCCGTGGTGCGAAGGCTCTCCAACTCTTCCAATCGCGTGAGCCGGCTGCGGATGGTGCGGAAGTTGGTCAAGCAGCCGCCCAACCAACGATCGCTCACAAACGGGTGGCCGCAGCGGGAAGCTTCTCGCTCCACCGTCTCCGCCGCTTGCCGCTTGGTGCCGACGAACAGAATCAGACTGCCGCCGCCGGAGACCTGGCTCAAGTATTTCTTGGCCCGCAACAGGCCGCGAATGGTCTCGCGCACGTCGATAATGTGAATCAGATTGCGGCGGGCGTAGATATACGGCCGCATCTTGGGGTTCCAGCGACTGGCCCGATGGCCGAAGTGAACCCCCGCTTCAATCAATTGCTTTACCAGGACGGTTGCCAACGCAGACTCCTTGACTGTTTGCACACCGGCTCCGCGCTGATCGGCGCGCATCAAAGCGCTCCGCAGCAGTCCGGCGTTAGTAAATTCGGTCTGAAACCTAGCGGCCGCAACACTTTGGACCGTGCAAAGCGTCGAGCCACTATGCTAGCGATTCAGGCGAAGATGGTCAATTCGGTTAAGATCGCCAGCCGCCGCACCAAGTCTAGGCGGCTTGACGCAGTCTTGCTTCGCGAAGAGGCGAAGGCGGGCGATGCTGCGCGGCGCGGGCTTGACGCCACAGAAGGCCCAGCCCGATCGTCAGCGGCAGCGCGAACTGGAGGACCTGCCGAACGGGAGGCATGCGCCAAAAGCCGAAGCCCAACATCAGGCGACCGGCGCCCGGCACGATGGGCAAGTCGAGATTCGCTTGAAACATGCCGGCAATCAGCGCCACGAGCACACAGCCCGCGAGCGACCATTGCCAACTCAGACCGCTGGCGCGCCCCATCCGGCAGAGCAGCGCGGTCACCAGCGCGGGGGGCACCGTCACGGCAAGCAGGAACAGCACCGGAATGCCCCACACGGCAGTCGCGGGCCAACTGGCCAAGCTCCCTTCGGCGTCCGAAACGCCCAGCCACTCGGAAAAGCGGGAGATGCCCGCAGCGCAACCGATGCCGGCCGCAAACGTGGCCGCCCAGGCAAGCACGGCCAAAGGAATGGGGGCGAAGACAAACATCAGCACGGGATGCCGGCCCCAGAAGGTGCGGCGAGAGAACTCCACTACTGCGGCCTCAGCCAGCGCGGTGGGCGTGCCTAGCCGCTGGGAGATCTCGGACTCGTTCAGAGCGTCCTTGCTCATGGCGATTCTCCTGTCAGAAATCAGATCGGTTAAGTGATCCGCCAACTCCACGAGATAACGATCGATGTACGCGGGGGGCAGCCCACGACGCCGCAACTCGCGCGCCCAGGGATCAAGCGACGGCCGGCTGTCCATCCTGCTCTCCCTCGAGCACCTGGTTCACCGCCGCGACAATCCGTTGCCACGATGAAATCGATTCGGCCAGTCGCTTGCGTCCCGCTGCGGTGACGCGATAGACGAGCCGCGTTCTGCCACCCACCGACTCTTTACGGCTGCTCAGCGCGCCTTGTTGCTCCAGCCGATGCAGGATCGGATAGATGCATCCCTCGCCGAATTCCAGCGTTTGCGAGGTGGCCGTCTCGATGGCCCGCACAAGTTCGTAACCGTGCATCGGTTGCCGCAGCAGCAGCTTGAGCAGCAGCAACTCCGGCACGCCGTTGAGAAAATCGGGGTTCGATCGCGCAGCAGACATGGCGGGCTTATACCTCTTGGTTCAAGGTATGCCAAGAGCATATTTGCACGAGTGGTGGCGTCGTTCTACGATGGCACGTTCGCAACGGTCCCTCATTACCCCAATCCTGAAGTGCAGCCATGCGTGCGATCCGTATGCTCTCCGTGTTTCTGTGTTTGTCTGCGGCCACCGGTTCATCGCAGACGCTCGACCCGGCCGGCGCCAGGCGTGACGACAAGTCGGAGACACTCTGGTACGACGTCCGCAATCTAGGATTAGAAGGCCAAGGTTGGACCGAGACCAAAGCGCCCTTCGATCGTCTGCCCGCGAAAGCAGAGACATCGGTGCGGCCCGCGGTGTGGAGCTTGAGCCAGCACTCGACGGGACTGTGCGTTCGGTTTGTGACGGATGCCACGAACATTCAAGCCCGTTGGAGCGTCACTTCCGACCGTCTGGCGATGCCGCACATGCCGGCCACGGGCGTGAGCGGACTCGATCTGTATACGAAGCACGACGGACGTTGGCGCTGGCTGGCGGTCGGGCAGCCGAAGCAGGCGCCCACCAACATGGTCCAACTGGCGTCCAATCTGCCAGCCGGCACGCGGGAGTATCTGCTCTATCTGCCGCTGTACAACGGCGTCTCGAGTGTCGAACTGGGGCTGCCGGCCGCGAACAAGCTGAGCAAGGCGCCGCTGCACGCCGTGGCGAAACCGGTCGTGTTTTACGGCACGTCCATCACGCAAGGCGGATGCGCTTCCCGCCCGGGCATGGTGCATTCCGCCATCCTCGGTCGCTGGCTCGATTGCCCGGTGATCAACCTGGGCTTCTCGGGCAATGGCAAAATGGAGCCGGAGCTGGCTACGTTGCTGGCCGAGCTCGATCCTTCCGTTTACGTGCTTGATTGTCTGCCCAATATGACACCCGCCGAAGTCACCGAGCGCGTGCCGGGGTTTGTGCAAACGCTGCGGAAGGCGCGGCCCACGACACCGATTGTGCTCGTAGAAGACCGCAACTACGCCGATGCCTTCCTGGTGACCTCGCGCCGGGAACGCAACAACGGCAACCACGCCGCGCTCAAGTCAGCCCATGAGAAGCTGCTTAGTCAAGGCGTGCCGCACCTGCACTACTTGCCTGGCCAACACCTGATCGGCGACGACGGCGAAGGCACCGTCGACGGCTCCCATCCCACCGACCTCGGCTTCTATCGCCAGGCCGAGGCGATGCATAAAGTCCTCGAACCGCTGCTGGCGAAATTGCCATCGAACTCGCGCCAGCTCGCGCGATAGCGGACGGCGTTTTCCAAGGACGCGAGATACCTGGCTGTGGGCATCAACCCCTATCGCGAATGGCTGGGCATTCTTGACGCCGGCGCTCGGCCGAGCCCCGTCAGTTGCTGGGCCTGACGTTTGGCAAGGCGACCCCTGGACCGCGGCGAGTTTCGTTCCCAGCACGGATTCTACTTTCCGCCCTTGTTAACTACGGCGGCTGCGGAAACGAGCGGTCCGTCAATCGAACCGTCGAACGGAGTTGCTTCGACGGTGATCCGATCGTCTTTTTTGACCTTAAACGCCTTGAGGTCGAGGGTGCTGGTCAGCGCGCTCGTGGTAAGCGTCTGGACAACGACGCCGTTGATTCTCCATACATAGGTGACAACCAGAGAATCGCCATCGGGGTCGAGTGGTGTCACCCTGGCCTGCACAATGTCGTGTTTTCCGGGAGTTGTCGTGTTCAGGCTGATCAGGGCCCGCGGCGCGCTGTTGACCACGGTCGTGGTGGCGGCAACGAGCATGCCTTCCGCGACGCCGTCGTTGGGAGTTACTTCGACGGTGATTCTCTGTCCCTTGTTTCCGTTGCCGGGATGGCTGAGGTCGAACGTGTTGGTCAGGGCCGTTGTCGTCGTGGTCTGCCGCACAATTCCATCCACGCGCCAGACATACTTCAGAGTGACCAGATCGCCTTCCACGTCGGCGGCCGTCGCTGTAGCGGTGAGAACGTCATTCGTCCTCGGAGCAAAGGAGTCCAATGTGACGGTTGCAGTGGGCGCATCGTTGACGGCAAGGACCGCAACGGTCACATGAGCAACGTCTTCCAGGTCGCCGTCGCTCACCGTGTAGTCAAAGCTGGCGAGACCGTTGAAATCGCGATCCGGGATGAAGGTAATCGTGCCATCGCTGTTGATGTTCACGAAGCCACCTGTCGCGGCGGAGACAGAAGTTACGGCGAGCTGGCTGCTGTCGATATCGAGATCGTTGCCCGTCAGGGCGGCCGGGTTAAGTCTCAACGACATGTCCTCAAACATGGACACGGTGTCGTCAACCGCCAGCGGAGCATCGTTGACCGGCGTAACCGTGATCGTCACGGTGCGGTAATCTCGGGAAGTCCAATAGAGCGGGTCGGGCAGCAGGTGGCCGTCGCCGAGCTCATAGATGAAGCTGTCGGTCCCGTAGAAATTGGGGTCCGGCGTGTAGGTGAAGTTTCCAGTGGCAAAGATAGCCACCGTACCATGGCCTGCGGCGTAGTAACCGTTCACGCGCACCGGGTCTCCATCGGGATCGAAGTCGTTGAGCAGGACATTGCCCGAGACAGCGGTGTCTTCCGAGGTGATGAAGGCATCATCGGCTCCGATCGGCGCGTCGTTGACTGCGTTAACGATAACGGTCACGTGGCCCGTGTCGGTCAGGCTGCCATCACTGACGATATAGTCGAATCCCGCGGTCCCGTGGAAGTTGGGCTCCGGCGCGAAGCGAATCGTGCCGTCGGCGTTGAGGACCACCGAACCGCCGGTAGCGACCGAAACGGCGATGACGGAGAGCTGGGTGTTCGTGTTATCAATATCGGTGTCGTTTCCCGTGAGGGCGACTTGCGTCAGCACGAGAGTCACGTCCTCGTCGGTGGACACGGTGTCGTCAACCGCCAGCGGAGCATCGTTGACCGGCGTAACCGTGATCGTCACGGTGGCGTAGTCGCGGGAGAACGGGCCGTGACCGTCCTGAATCTCGTAAATGAATGTGTCGATGCCGTGGAAGTCCGGGTCGGGCGTGTAGCGAAACTCGCCGCCGCTCCAGATGCTCACCGTGCCGTGGCTGGCGAAGTAATAGCCGGCCACGATCAGCGGATCTCCATCGATATCACCGTCGTTGGCTAGCACGCCATTGGGTGGCACAAATAACACGCCGTCTTCGGCGGTCGTGTACGCATCGTCCCGCACGTCGGGCAGGTCATTGACCGGATCGACGACGATCGTCACCGTCGCAGTGCTCGTTCCGCCGTCGCCGTCGCTGATGGTGTAGCTGAACGTATCGGTACCAAAGAAATCTGCGTCGGGCATATAACGGAGCGATTTTCCATCCACCGCGACGGTGACCACGCCGTGGGTCCCGTGCGTTGCCGTCGTGATCGTCAGCGGGTCGAACGTGCGGGCGGGATCCGTATCGTTCGCCAGGACGTCGATTGTCGTTGCCCCGCTGTCTTCGGCCACCGTGGCCAAATCGTCGGCTGCCGTCGGCGCGACGTTCGTGACAAAGGTGCTTGTGCGGTTAGTGCCGATGCCGCCGCCGTCCATCACCGTGACAACGGTTGTGAAGAGGTCGTTGGTTCCAGGGCGATTGTCTCCAAACCGGTGCGTCACCGTAAAGGACGCCTCGCCACGCGCGGCATCCACCGCGATCACCCTCAGCACGGCGTCGTCCGACGACGATGCCAATTGATCGCCCTCGCGCAGTGAGCTGAACCGTCCCACGGCGAATCTCGAATCGGCCGGCGCGTGGGGATCATCCCAATTGACGATCACGGTGAACGTGTCCGCCAAGTCCGGATCGACGATGCCAATAATCCGCGTGACGGCGTCGCCTTCCTGGAAGCCCGACCCCAGAAACCCACCAGATACTTGCGGTGCATCGTTGACCGGCGTGACCTCGATCGTGACCGTGGCGTAGTCGCGGGAGAACGGGCCGTGGCCGTCCTGAATCTCGTAGATGAACGTATCGATGCCGTGGAAGTCCGGGTCCGGCGTGTAATGGAACCCGCCACTGCTGAAGATGCTCACTGTGCCATGGCTGGCGGAATAGAACCCGGCCACGATCAGCGGATCGCCGTCGATATCGCCGTCGTTGGCCAGCACGCCATTGGGCAACACCGACAGCACGCCGTCTTCACCGATGATGTACGCATCCTCCCGGGCATCGGGCAGATCGTTGACTGGATCGACGATGATCGTCACCGTCGCAGTGCTCATTCCGCCATCGCCGTCGATGATGATGTAGCTGAACGAATCGGTCCCAGAGAAATCAGGCGCGGTCTGATAGCTCAGTAACGTTCCATCCGCCACAATGCTGACCAGGCCGTGCGTGGCGTTCGTGATTAAGATGATTGTCAGCGGATCAAAAGCGCCCGCAGGATCATGGTCGTTGGCCAGCACGTGGATTAGGCTGATCCCACTGTCCTCCGTCACGGTGAAGAAATCGTCCAACGCTGTTGGCGAATGATTCGTGACGGTGGCTGTGAGCGTCGCTGAGGCCGTGTCTCTGTCATCGTCGGCGACCACGACTCGAATGGGATAGGCATCGGCAGCGTTATCATCGGCGTACCGATGGCTCGTGGCCGGAATGTCCAGCATGCCGGCGGCCAGGTCGATGACCGTCTCGGGCGAGTCGTCGCCCCAGTTAATTGTGACCCTGTGGGCATCGGACGCGTCGAGATTGCTGATTCTCCCGGCGATCGTCACGGTACCGCCTTCAGTGATCGTCAATCCGGCCGTTTGGTTGAGCAAGACCGAGGCGTTGCCAGAATTGTAATTGGCGGAGACAAGATCGACTTTGCCGTCGCCGTTCATGTCTCCAGCGGCGATGGTGATTGGACGCGCGCTGGTGCTGAAGTTCAGGGAGGCTTGGAAGGTGCCGTCGCCGACTCCCGTTAGCACGCTGACACCTTGCGTACCTAAGGTCCCCGCGGCGATATCGAGCCGTCCGTCGTTATTGAAGTCGCTGACGATGACAGAACGGGAACGAGCGTCAATGGTGTAGGTGATCGGAGTCTGGAAGGTCCCCTTGCCATTGCCCAGAAGCACGCTGACCTGCCCGCTGGAGAAATTGGCCACCGCCAGATCTTGCTTGCCATCGGCGTTGAAATCGCCCGCGGCCACGGAGGCTGGATTCGAGTTTGCAGGCACGGACTGCGCGGGTTGGAACGTCCCGTTGCCGTGGTTCAACAGCACGCTGACGGTGTTAATCGTCTGGTTGGCCACAGCCAGGTCGGGCCGCGAATCGCCGTCGAAATCGGCCACGGCCACCGACAACGGCGAAGTGTCGACGCCGACTCCATAGCGAACGTCCCGCGCGAAGGTTCCATTGCCGTTGTTGAGGAACACGCTCACGTTGCTGCTGAACTGATTAACCACGACCAGATCGATGTTGTGATCCCCGTTCAGATCACTGGCGACGACATGGACCGGCAAGGAACCCGCAGCATAATCGACCGAGGACTGGAAGGTTCCGTTGCCGTTGCCGAGGAAAATACTCAAGCCCTCATACGTCGTGACCGCCAGATCGAGCCTCGCGTCGCCGTTGAAATCGCCAGCCGCCGCCGAAGTTCCATGAGCTCGGAGTGCGGGCCACGAATGATTTGAGAAGGTCCCGTCGCCTCGATTCAAGAGTACGGCGAAGTCATTGCTGTTTTCATTGACCACGACGAAGTCGTTCGCGGAATCGCCATTGAAATCACCCACGGCGATCCCCAGAGGACTGGCGCCCGACGAATAATTGGCGGCCGAAGCAAAACTGATCGGTCCACCCGCCGTGAGTTGGAGGGTGGGAGCTGGCACCACGATTGTGAGCAGGACGTCCTTCTCGTCTGCGAAAGGCGCATAGGAGATTCTGAAGAACGTGCCGTCAACCTCGAACACCTCGCCTTCGGTCAGCAGGTTGCCGGTCGAGTCCGTGAAGAAGCCGTCGCCTGGCCCGTCATACCACTCCACGATCAGGAGCTCGTCTCCAGGCCTCAAGGCGGCCGTGGGAGAGAGATCGATGTCGAGTCTCGCACCGTTGAGGGTGTAGCCGCCGGCTGCCAGACGATCGAGGGCATCGCCGCTCCCCTCGATCTCCACGGCGAACCTGGCATTGCTGGCAAAGGTGATGTGCCCGGTTTGCAGCATTCCGATGCTGTTTCCGGGCGCGAGGGTAGCGCCGTCCTGAATCGAGACTGGCCCGTTAATGACACCGCTGCCGCCGAGCGTGCCGCCGTTGACGATGGATGCTGGACCATTCAGTTGCCCGTTGACCAGCAGCGTGCCGGCATTTGCCGTCGTTGTGGCTCCGGTGTACGAGTTGGCTCCGAACAGGACCATTGTCTGGCCGGTCTGGGTGAAACTTGTAGTGATGCCGAAGCCCGCGCCGGCGTCGCTGATCGCTCCGGCGATTGTGAACGTGGAGCCGGTGTTGGTATTGGAGAACTTCGTATCGCTAGCCAGTGTGATCGCACCCTTCAGCACGGTGGCATTGCCGCCGAGAATCGCGCCGCCGTTGAATTGCCCTTCACCAGACACCGTGAGTGGCTCGATGCTTGTTACGTTGTCGAAGAACAACAGCGATGCCCCAGGGTTCACCACCGTCCCGCTGGTCAGGTTGCCAAGCGAGCTACCTTGCCGGACCGCGAGCTGGCCCCCCGAGACAGTCGTTACGCCGTCGTAGGTGTTGGCGCCGGCAAGCTGCAGGATGGAGGACCCCGTCTTGGTCAGGCTGCCGGCGCCGCTGATTGCGCCGTTGACGCTTGTCCCGCTGGAACTGTCTCCGCTGAAAGTAAGCACCTGGCCATTGGTGTTGATCGCGCTGGCAATATTCAGGTTGCCGCTGTTGTGCGTGAACGTCTGGGCCGATTTCAGGATGATGCTGCTGAAGGCGATGGTCGTGTTGTTAGCGGCTCCGCCGTCGCTCAGTCCGGCGTTCAGGGAAATTGCCTGGCCGTGGATGGTAAAGTCCGACGCGGAATCATCGATGACCTGAAGGTCCTGCACGTTGAGGCCGATGATATCGTTCTTACTAAAGCCTTTTAAAAACCCCGCCGTATTGGTATCAAACACCAGCGCATCGCCGTTGCTGGGCGCGATGCCTTCCAGCCAGTTCGCCGGATCGCTCCAGCGGTCCGAAACGTCTCCCTGCCAGTGCAGCACAACCGGCGTTCTTTCAAAGATATAGGCCGAGCCGGCATTGGACACGTTGGTTGCGCCATGAAGCACATCATCCAGGAGACTTCCGACGACCACCGTCTCGCCGGAGATCGACACCGAAACCCCAAACTGGTCTTTTGAAGCCGCTCCGTCGGCCGATAGTTTCTGCTGCTGGCTCCAGGCCGTGCCGTTGCGGGTGAAGATGTAGGCGCTGCCGGAATCCGCCGTGCTCGCGACGTCGCCGAATAAACTCCCGACGACCGCTGTCTCGCCGGAGATCGACACCGAATGGCCGAATAAATCGCTTTGAGCGGCATCGCCCGCAGAGAGCCTCTGTTGCTGGCTCCAGACCGTGCCGCTGCGGGTGAAAATGTAGGCGCTGCCGGAATTGACCGTGCTCCCAACGTCATCAAGGAGACTTCCGACGACCAGCGTCTCGCCGGAGATCGACACGGAATAGCCAAACTGGTCATCCGAAGCGGCATCGCCGGCGGAGAGCTTCTGCAGTTGGCTCCACGATGTACCGCTGCGGTTGAAGATATACGCACTGCCAGAATCCGTCGTGCTTGCGCCGTCGTCGAGGTAACTTCCGACGACCACCGTCTCACCGGAGATCGACACCGAAAATCCAAACAGGTCGAATGCCGCCGCATCGTGGGCCGTTAGTTTCCGCTGCTGGCTCCAGACCGATCCGCTGCGGTTGAAAATGTACGCACTGCCGGAGTTGACCATGCTCCCAACGTCATCCAAGCGACTTCCGACGATCACCGTCTCACCGGAGATCGACACCGAATAGCCAAACTCGTCGCTTGCCGCCGCATCGTCGGCCGTTAGTTTCTGCTGCTGGCTCCAGGCCGTGCCGCTGCGGGTGAAGATGTATGCGCTGCCAGAATTCGCCGTACTCGCGACGTCATCTGAAACACTCCCGACGACTACCGTCTCGCCCGAGATTGACACCGAATGACCAAATAAATCGCTTGCAGCCGCATCGCTGGCTGTCAACCTGGCTTCGGCCGACCAGAAGTCATCGCTGAGGTCTGCGGCGGTGCCATTGTCGTTGCGGCGGTAGATGTAGGCAGCGCCCGCATCAGCCAAGCCGTTGACGTCGTCTAAGCGAGCACCGACGACCATCCAATCCCCATCGACGGCAACCGCATGACCATACTGCGCCCCGTCCTGCGGGCTGACGGGATCGGGGAACCCGACGACGTGATCCTGCTGGCTCCAAACGGCCAATAAGCGGCGTTCTTCCAGCGGTTCAAAGCGCGGCGCGAATCCCAGCAGGCGCCGGCGAGGAGGGTTCGTTTGCTTGGCACCGCGGCGACGGCGACGAAAACTCGCGGAACGCAAAGATTCAAGCCATGAGCGCAGCGGCATGGTTTAACTCCTCATCGAAATACAGCCGGGAAGCGGCAGTGTGTGTTCACCTAACCGCTAGGCGGGGGGAATGCGGGAAGCGGACTAACTTTTGTGGGAAACCGATCGCTTAAACGCCGATCGGCTCGTCGCGACCGAAGACGGTCGCGCGGTGAGGACGCTGCCCTCGAACTGACTCTGTTCACCGGACAGCGAGCATAGTGAATGCAGTTCCCAGCACCAAGTCGCACTTTAGTGCGACTAACTCCCCCTGCGCAATGGAACCGAAACACGCACGATTCGTAATGCCATCCCCAACCGATCCTGGACATCGAGTTTGGCAAACAGCCGGTCAATGTACGTGCGCACGGTCCCCGGGGCGCAGTGCAGCCGGCGGGCGATCTGGTTGCGAGTCTTTCCCTCGAACATCAACATCGCCACGCTCAACTCCCGCCGTGTAAGGCGAAACTGGCTGCCGACCTGCTTCCATTGCTCTGGTGTGAGTAGCGACTCGCCCGGATGTGTTCGTGCCATTGCGGCTTACCTGCGCCGGCTTTCTGGTTAAACTCAAGGCGGGTCAGGCGGCAAAAGCGGACATCGGGTTGGATTTGTGTTTGCCCACCTTAGGTGGGAACGGCATACTGGAAACCAGCGGCGCGGTGGGTGATGCCAGTGGAAAACTGGACATTACTTGTCCGTTTCTTGCCGGTGAGCCGCCCTAGAGAGAGGTCTGTCGTGCAAAGTACGTCTGCCACGCGAGAAGATGCCCGTGTCGAAGATTTGCTGCAAGCTGCACGGGAAGGCTCGGATCGTGCGCTGGGAGAACTGCTGGAGCACTGCCGTCCGTACTTGCTACTCATCGCCAATAGTGAGCTCGATTCGGACCTGCGAGCCAAGGCCGGAGCTTCTGACCTCGTGCAGGACAGCTTCCTCGAGGCGCACCGGGACATTGCTCGCTTTCAAGGACAAAGCGTCGATGAGCTTTTGGGCTGGCTGCGGCGTATCTTGTTGCACAATGTGGCTGACTTCGCGCGCCAGTATCGCGAGACGGCAGCCCGCCGCATCAGCCGGGAGCAGGCGATGGATGGATCCCAAGGGCCGGCAATTCTGCAAAGGCTTGCCGGCGGCGATCTTTCCCCCAGCAAACAGGCAATGGCCAATGAGCAACAGCGCGCCTTGGCTTGTGCCATTGAGCGGTTGCCCGAGGAGCATCGGCGGGCACTGCTGCTGCGGCATCACGATCAATACTCATTTGCCCAGATCGGGGAGGCGCTGGACCGCTCGGCCGAAGCTGCCCGCAAAGTCTGGTTCCGTGCCGTCGAGCGATTGCGCGAGGAACTGGCCAGCGAGGGCTAGCGCGTGAACCGCAATTCGCACCGCCAAGGCGCCATGCCTCCTGCTGCCGGTGAGCCCGAGGATCGGCAGATCGAGTTGTTGGCCACCTTCGACGAAGCGCTGGCGCAGGGTTCCACGCTCGAAGTGTTGGGCGCCGTCGACCTGGACGCTGCCAGCCAGCAGCGATTTGTCGGGAATCAAAAGTGCCTGCAACTGCTGGAACAACTCTTTCCGCGCCAGTCACGGCCTCGCGACGAGAACGAGCCGCCGGCGTTGGAACTTACGCCGAGCCGGCAGCTCGGCCGCTTTAACCTGTTGCGCGAGCTCGGCCGCGGCGGCTTCGGCATCGTTTATCTGGCTAACGACCCGGCCTTGGGGCGGCAGGTCGCGCTCAAGGTGCCGCGGGCCAACGTGTTTCTGACGCCGGAGCTTCGCGAGCGATTCCTGCGCGAGGCTAAATCGGCCGGGCGGCTCAACCATCCCAACTTGGTGCGCGTGCTGGATGCCGGTCAGGAGGGATTGCTTTGCTATATCGTTTCCGATTATTGTCCCGGGCCGACTCTGGCCGTCTGGCTCCAAACGAACGCGCCGTGTCGTGCCGTGATGGCGGCCCGGATGGTGGCTTCCGTGGCCCGCGCGGTGGCGTACAGTCACAGCCAAGGAATCCTGCATCGCGACATCAAACCCAGCAACATTCTGCTGGCGCCGCCGGATGGGGCTGTCTCACGGAGCGACGAGTTGCAATTCAGCCCGCGTCTGACAGACTTTGGCTTGGCCCGCCTCGTCGACGCCGAATGCAGGGAAACAGCCGACGGCACGATCCTGGGGACGCCGGCCTACATGGCCCCCGAGCAAGCGCACGGCCGGGTGAAAGACACCGGCTGCACGGCCGATGTCTACTCCCTGGGCGCGGTCCTGTACGAGCTCTGCACCGGACGGCCGCCGTTTGCCGGATCGTCCCTGGAAGTGTTGGCGAGTGTCGTTTCCGCCGACATTGCTCCCCCGCGGCAGTTGCAGCCCAGCATCCCGCGCGACCTGGAAGCCATCTGCCTGAAGTGCCTCGAGCGGGATCCGGCCCAGCGCTACTC
>JBGTDH010000770.1:0-5398 GCA_041748435.1 Pirellulales bacterium | reverse complement strand
GAATGACAATCGAAGCGGGAGTGTTTCGGCCTCTTACGGGGCAATTCAGGTTTAGCATTGCCATTGAGGAAAATGGTGTCGGCCGTGTTCAGCTATACGCCAGCGATCCCTCCGACCTCCGGAAATCCGGAGTTTTGCTATTCGTCAACAAGCAATCGTGGGAAGAGCTGAAGGTCATCAGTAACTCGAGAATCGTACACGATTCGGTCGACCCCCCTGCTGACGCGTCGGGGTTTATTTGGAACAGCCTCATGGTAGAGCAGCAGTCCGGCAATGTGCGGCGGGCGATCAAGGCGGCTGGCGCGACACGGCGACGGCCACTGCTGGTGCAACCAGACACAGCACATGTACGGCCCCGACGATTAGATCGTCGACCGCCGATGCACCAGCAGCCGGCCCTGTTACAAGGCTGTACTGTAGCGTGATCCTGTCGTACAACCCGCAGCCCGGCTGCCAGCAGCAGCCGGGCTGCGTCATTTCCACGCGTCATCGCAACGTATTACAATGTCTCCAGGTTTCTTTTGATCCTTGGCGCAGCAGTTCGGCGGCAGTTAAGAGAACATCGGTAAGCGAACAATGCCTGGCGGCGATGACCCGTCCCACGATCTTTCCGAAGCCGAGAAGGACAAGGAAGAGCGAGAACTCCGCGAGGACGCGAGAAAGCTGCTGGGCGCTAAGTTCAAGAAGGAACGCAATAAGAAGCTGAATCGAGCGAACGAAATCTCGCGACAGAAGGCGAAACGGGCTCACCGAGGCACAGACTGACATGTTACGAGTCGTCGCCAGCGAAAAAAACGTATCGGACTATCGAGACCTCTTGTTGGCCGAATGGGGGAAGCAGCTGCCCCAGAAGGTTCTGGGGTTGCTGTGGTCCACCGTTGAATCTCAACAAACGAACCAGGAAGGGAAGTTGCTCAAACTCCTGAACCCTGGCGTCAACGGCGCGTTTCCAACGGAGCTGTTTCGGGGCATTGCCGACCGCGTGGGATACGCAACTCGCTTCATGCGTTTCCAAGATTTGCCTGCACTTCCCCAACCGTACGATCCGGGCAGCCGTCTTTCCGTCGCTGGCTGGCAGGCCAACCGCCTGACGGCGTACATTACCCTGCAATCAAGTGCAGACCTCTCCGGGGACGTGGATTTTTTCAGAGATGTTCAATCGCTGGCGTTCCAGGCGGCACTGCATTTTGTGCTGTCGCCAGCCAGTCGCGGCAAACGTCTGCCGGAACACACGATTCTGCTGCACGCGCTGCTGGTGTTTCCGCTTCAGTATCTGGCCGTGGATCCAGCGCATTATTGCTATTTAATAAGTATGATTCACGGCTACATGGGGAACGTAGAGCAACGCCTGAGTTTTCTCGACGCTTCCTTTCGGTTTACGCGGCCGGACGATCATTCGTTTCTTACGAAGGCCCAAGAATACTGGTCCGAACTCATCGACGAACGACGCGTGCGGGAAGCCGAGGAGTTCCTCTTTTCGCTGCATTGGTGGTGCTTGCCGTCGCAGCAAGAAGAAGTGCGAGAGATGATGGTCGACGCGCTGAAAAGGACCCTTGGGGAACAGGCCCACGCACATTGATGGAGGCTTAATGACGGAGCAACAAGGCAATGTGCCGCGGGCGATCAGACAACAGTTGGAAGCGTGGCAGGCCGCGGGGGTGACGCATGTTGCCAAACGCCGTCCGGTTGCCGCCAGGCCCGCCGCTTCGTCTCCCGCCGTCGTTGTTGCCGCACCCATTCCAGCGGTCGAGCGAGGCTCACGTTCGCTCGACGAGCGGCGGTCTGCATTGGAAATCGTTCAACGCGAGGTGGCAGGCTGCACGCGTTGTGAAGTGCTGGCCGCCACGCGTACGCAGACGGTGTTTGGCGTCGGCAATTCGCAGGCGCGGCTCTGTTTTTTGGGCGAGGCGCCGGGCGCGGATGAGGACGAGCAGGGCATCCCCTTTGTGGGACGCGCCGGGCAGTTGCTCACCAAAATCATCGAAGCTTGCACGCTCAAGCGGGAGGATGTCTACATTCTGAACGTGCTGAAGTGCCGGCCGCCGAACAACCGCAACCCGGAGCCGGACGAGGTGGCCAATTGCCGCGGCTACCTGGAGCGGCAGTTGGAGATCATCCAACCCGAGTTTATCTGCTGCCTGGGGGCCGTGGCCGCGCAGACGCTGCTCAACTCCACGCTTTCCATCGGCAAGCTCCGCGGCAAGTTTCACGATTACCGGGGCGCCGCGGTGCTCTGCACGTATCACCCTTCCTACCTGTTGCGCAATCCGCCCGCCAAGCGCGACGTGTGGGAAGACATGAAAGTTTTGATGGCCCGCATGGATATTCCCCTGCCATCGTGAAGGCGGGATTCCGATGAGCCCCGGCCGTGTATCCGGACGATTCGCGGTAGTTATATCGATGAGCGGGCGATAGAATTCTCGGGAAAGCTCAAAGAGCCAAAGGTGCATCCGAACGGATAGGTTTCGCTTGATGAGAACGCAACCCGAAGGCTGGAATATCGTCCTTGCCGGGATCTGGAATCGGGCAATTTTTACCCCGCAGTGGGTAAAAGATCTGCTCTTCCACGAGCCCGAAGTTGAGACCTTGCTGTCCGTTATGCCACATCTACCCATCATCTATAGAAACGCCCAGGTTGCGATCGAGGTGTCGACGCCGCGGGTAGCCTTTCGGCCGCGTAGATTGGACGACGATACTATTCAGGCGGCGGAAACGATGGCGTACGCGGTGCTGGACAAATTGCGAGACACGCCGCTACTGGCGGTTGGAGTAAACCTGGCGTTCGTGGAAGAGAATCCGAGCCGCGAGCTCGTCAGGCTCTTCGACTTCCCGGACAACCAGCACATCGGCGAGGCCGGATGGGATCTGCAGGAGCGCCGAATCGCACGTAAGATACGCCGAGGCAACGATACGCTAAATTTGACGTTTGTGTTCGATGGGCAGATGTTGTCCATTGAGTTTAACTACCACACCGACACGAACAGCAACCAAACGGCCCGCGAGGCAATTCAGGGGCGCGTGCTTGGCCTGCGCGACACGGCAATGCAATTGCTGGTCAACAATTATCACCTGGAATTGGACCCTGGAGACGATGCGGATGGCTGACACTAGTATGATCCCTTCCTCGGGGACGCACGTTACTGCCGAGGGTGCTACACAGAAGCTTACGATCCAAGCTGGGCAAACTCCGGTATCCTCTGGACATATCCCCGCCGAGTTCGGGAACTTCCCAGTCCGAGTCAGGAGCAGCGAAGCTCGGGTTTTGATCCGTGTTGATGCGGACTTAATGCGCCAACAGCAAGAAACCGAGGACGCGAATGAGGCGATTCGCCGACGACTGCGTGGCTAGTATTGTGACAAAAGTCGATCGAACCCATGCCCGCACACTATGTATACCGCGAGCCGAACAAGACGACGCTGAATCAGGGCGATGTCCTGCAAAAGACCGCAGCGCTAATCACCCATCTCGATCAGTATCACAGATATTATGCCCACCACAGTGACTACAAATACTTCATTGTTCTGACGCAGACTTGCGATTTGGTGCTCCGGGACGGTGTCTGCAAGTCGCCGTACATCACCGTTGCCGCCGTGCGCCCCGTCGAGGAAGTCTTGCGGCGAGAGGCCGCATCCTATCAGGTTCCATGGCAGCGCGAAGCAGGAGTGGTTGGAGCAAAGTCCGCAGAAAAGCTGGTCATGTTCCTGACGAGCCTGCTGGACAACAACCAAGACGGTTACTTCTACCTCCATCAGGATGTCGGGCTCGGTATTCAGCAGAGCTGCTGCGCTTTTCTGCCTCTGGCAGTGACGCTGAAGATCGACCACTACAAACTCTGCCTCGATGCGAAAATTGCCGAGCTTTCTGATACCTTTCAGGCCAAACTCGGTTCAATTCTCGGCAATATGTATAGTCGTGTAGCATCGCCGGAATGGAACGAGTACTACCCCGACAACAAAGTCGGGAAAGAAGCTTCGAAGCTGCTCAAAAGGACGCTGTTAACCATCGACGAAGAGAAGATCGCTGAGGGTGTAGCCGAGCTAAAGCAGGGCGGGCGCTTCGACCATATGGCGTCCGCAGACATCAAGGAGTACATCACTCGGTTTAAGATCACGCCAAGGCGGGAGCGGCTCAAGCAACGTGCTGTTGATGTATTTTGTGCCGAGGACGACAACTTGATCGACCTCCTGCGGGCACGTGTGCAACGACCGCTTAGAACCGATCCTGAGTTGATCGCCGGCATCGACTCGCTACTTACCGATGTGGGAGTGCCCGAGGCGGAACAGCAATCGCTGCGCGAACAGATCCTGCAACAATTCATGGATCGGCTGCGGCACCATTTCTGCGATGCCAACATGCCTGAGAAGCGAGTGGTGATAGAGAAAGCGCTTACCCGATTGATGCAGGACGGGACGATCCGGACAATCCTTCGCGATCGCTAGCGATTGGCGATGTCGGCGGCAACGCGTCCCTCGTGGACAGTTTATGGGAAGAATTCGCAAAACATGAAGTCTCGGCGGCTCTTGAACGCCTCGAGATCGGAGCTCGTGAGGTCAAACCACTCGCCTTGCCGCTTCTTCTCGCGAAACCGACTGTGCCAGTACTTCTCAAGGATGTACGGACAATCAGTCGTAATCTCGTGCTTATGAACGAGGTCTTCCGGAAGCAGAAGGCTGATTCCTGCACCTCGCTTGCGGGCGTCATTGGCCTTGCCGATCTTGTACAAACGAAGCGACGGCGAATACTTTAGGTACACTACTCCACTTTTGCCTTTGCGCCGCAGACTCTCACCGTTCGGAATCGGCGCGGGCTTCATCGCCTCACGAGCTATGCGCTCCTCGCATAAGTTGGCGAGTCCCTCATTCCCCGATTCTCTGCTAGGCCGCAGTAGTGCTTGCGCCGTGCCCGGCATGCTGCCGAAACGTTTCTTAATCGTGTCCCACATGGGGAATCCTGGCGTCGCTCTAGCTTGAACGTTGATCTCATCCTTGACGGGGAAGTGCCCTAGCTTTGCAACGAATGAAGCCAGTTGATCGAGGATCAGCTCTTCCGGGATTTTCGGCGTCATCGAGTTGGGGTCGTATCCTGCCTCCCGAACTGCATCAGACCAACGCGCCCAAAACCTCCCTTTCCAGGCCGATGTTTTGATGCGAGTCGCAGCAACGAACTGGCGCTCGCCCGGCGACTTGTGCTTCGTTGCAACAAACTTGTGGATTTCTGCGATGATTTCTTCTCGGGCCACTGCCATGCCAATCTCGCTAATCAGACTAGTGCAAATCGTTGTAGCCTACTTTCCGCTGGTCATGGGTTGAAATTCTGACGGATTTCGGGCGGTCGGGCAACGCCGGTGATGCGAGGATTGTTGCGGGCGCGCGCGGGACGGCAAGTGTCTAGCGGCGG
>JBGTDH010000769.1:0-2007 GCA_041748435.1 Pirellulales bacterium | reverse complement strand
GGGATGAAACTGCACGGCAACAAACCACGGGTGGCTGGGCAACTCGATAATCTCCACCAGCATGTCGTCCGGGCTGGTGCCGGCGAACAGCATCCCGTGCGCGGTGAACTGTTTGCGGTAGACGTTGTTGAACTCGTAGCGATGCCGGTGCCGCTCGCCGATGCGTTCGCTGCCGTAACATTCGGCGGAACGGCTCGCGGGATCGAGCACGGCCGGCTGCTCTCCCAAGCGCATGGTGCCGCCCTTGTCGGTGATCGACCGCTGCTCGTCCAGCAGGCAGATCACCGGGTGCGGCGTGTCTTTATTGAACTCGGTGGAGTGTGCCCCGCTAAGTCCCACTTGGTTGCGGCCATATTCGATCACGGCGCATTGCATGCCCAAGCAAATGCCCAGGAACGGGACCTCGCGCTGACGGGCATAGCGGATGGCTTCCACCTTGCCTTCGATGCCGCGCTCGCCGAAGCCGCCGGGGACTAGAATGCCATCGAAGCCCAACAGCAGTCGTTCGGCCCCTTCGCGCTCGATGTGCTCGCTCTGCACCGGTTGGATGCGCACCTGGGCGTGATGCGCCATGCCGGCATGATCGAGCGCTTCGTAGATTGATTTGTAGGCATCGCGATGCTCTGCGTACTTGCCCACGACGGCAATGCTGATCTCGTGCTCCGGGTTGCGCAGACGATGCAGCAGCTCGCGCCAATCGTCCAGATCCGGCGGCGTGCTCTTCAGGCCCAGGCGGCGGACGATCTGATCGTCCAGCCCGTGGTCCAGCAGGCTCAGCGGCACTTCGTAGATGGAGAAGTCCTTGTCTTTCTCCTCGATCACCGCCTGGATGGGCACATTGCAGAACAGGCCGATCTTCTGCCGATCTTCGTGGCTCAGCGAACGCTCCGTGCGGCAAATCAGAATGTCCGGCTGAATACCGATCTGACGCAATAAGCCCACCGAGTGCTGCGTGGGCTTGGTCTTGAGCTCGCCGGCCGCCTTGAGATAGGGCACCAGCGTGAGATGAATGTAGAGGCAGTTCTCCTTGCCTACATCGAGCGCGAACTGGCGGATGGCTTCCAGGAAGGGCTGGCTTTCGATATCGCCCACGGTGCCGCCGATCTCGGTGATGACCACATCCACGTCGTCGGTGGCCAGCTTGTGGATCACGCTCTTGATTTCGTTGGTGATGTGAGGAATCACCTGCACGGTATTGCCCAGGAACTCTCCGCGGCGCTCCTTATTGATTACGGAGAGATAAATCTGGCCGGTCGTGTAGTTGGAGTCGCGCGTCAGGGGACTGGAGGTAAAGCGTTCGTAATGCCCCAGATCGAGATCGGTCTCGCTGCCGTCGTCCAGCACGTACACTTCGCCGTGCTGATAGGGGCTCATCGTGCCGGGATCGACATTGATATAGGGGTCCAGCTTCTGCATCCGCACGTTCAGGCCGCGGCGTTCCAGCAGCATGCCAACCGAAGCGCTCGTAAGACCCTTTCCCAGAGAGCTCACCACGCCGCCCGTGACGAAAATATGCTTGGCCATGAATGATCCCAGAAGATTTCGACGATCCGTGCCTGGCCCGCGGCGAGCCAACAACACGCATCTTAACGTGACGACGAAAGGTTGAGAATGCTTGATCGACATCGCAGCGCTGCGACAATCGCTGCCCTGCGGCGAGACCCTTGCCCTGATCCGGCATCCCGCGGTCGTGTCAATTCCCCAGGAGGTGCGTCCCAGCGGCTCCAGGCGCGGAGCAGCGAGTCGACCAGCACATCCAAGTTCGGCGCGCTCCAGCAGGGTTTGCCACAGATGAACACGGATGAACACCGATGGGAGGAGGAAGCTGAACAGGCATGACGAAGCAGTTTCTGATCGGTGTGCATCGGTGTTCATCTGTGGCCAATTCGTCCGCGGCTCGATCGAGGGAGGCTTACGCGTCGGCGGCCTTCGGCTTGCGCTTGGCTGGCTTTTTCGCGGCGGACCTGTCGCCGCGCAGCTTGGGATCGACGGCGAAGTAGCGGCCGT
>JBGTDH010000768.1:0-2905 GCA_041748435.1 Pirellulales bacterium | reverse complement strand
TGCTGGTCGATCAAGAAGGCAAGGTCGTCTCAACCGCTGCCCGCGGCGCAGAACTGGAACGCCAACTGGCGAAGCTGTTAGATGGCGCCGCTGTGCCCGATGGGAAGTAGAATCCCCATTCACCAGTGGATGTGCAGCTTGGGCAACGCGCGTTCCAGACCGTCGATCCCTTCAATGCTGAAGAGGTTGCCTTCCACATAAAACGATTGAAGTTGCTTTAGCGGATACACGTACTCCAGCCCGGCATCGGTCAGGCGGGCATTCTGAAGGACCAGGAACTTTAACTTCGGCAGACGGGCGGCTTCCTTCAGGCCAGCGTCGTCGATCTGCGATTCTCCCACGCGCAGCAGATCGAGATCCTGCAGCTTGGCCAGATCCGCGAGCGCCGCGCCCGTGAACTGCGTGCGATTGATGTTGAGCGTTTGCAGCATGACCAGGCTGGCTAAATCAGCGGCGGCCGCATCGGTGAACTCTGTGTCGCCCAGCACGAGCGTTTCCAAATTGGTGAGGTGTGACAGCACCGCCGCCGAAGAATCGCTGAGTTCCGTCTTGCGCAGCGTAAGGTCTTTTAGTCCCAACAGTCCCTGGAGCAAGGCGACGTCGGAGTCGGTCACGGGTGTATCTTCCATCGTGATCGAGACGGACCGCTGCGCGCGAACTTCTTCGATCTGCACGATGAATGGCGGCTCATTGATACGCGGCGGGACAGGAGTTGGATCCAGTTCCGATCGCTGACAACCAAGAGTCATCGCCAGGCACAGGAGGCTGCAGACCGCGAAGCATCGCAACATCGTGGCAACTTTTCAGACGCGGTGACTGGGGGCGATTGTTCCCGTCTCCGGGCTGGAGGCGGTGGCGTAGAGCTTTTTGGGAATGCGTCCCGCGAGATAAGCAAAGCGGCCGGCAATGGTGGCGTGCCGCATGGCAGAGGCCATTTGCAGCGGATCGCGGGCATGAGCGATGCCCGTGTTCAAGAGCACTCCGTCGACGCCCAGCTCCATGGCAATCGTCACGTCGCTGGCGGTGCCCACGCCGGCATCGACGATGACGGGAAAGTCCGGATCGTTCTCCTTCAGATACTCCAGGCAGATGCGGATGTTGTTGGGATTGAGCACCCCCTGCCCGGAGCCGATGGGGCTGCCGGCGGGCATCACGCTGGTGGCCCCGGCCTGCTTCAGGCGGCGGGCCATCATCGGATCGTCGGTCGAGTAGCAGAGCACGCGAAAGCCCTCGGCCACCAGTTGCTCGGTGGCTTCCAGCGTGGCGATCGGATCGGGAAGCAGCGTCTTGGCGTCGCCCAGCACTTCCAGCTTCACCCAATCGGCGCCGGGGTTCTCCAACCCCAGCAGAATCTCGCGTCCCAGTCGGGCCACACGCACGGCATCTTGCGCGGTAAAGCAGCCGGCCGTGTTGGGCAGCAATATGTAGCGGCGCGTATCGATAAAGTCGAGGATGTTGTTTCCCTGCGCATCGATCAGCCGCTCGCGCCGGACGGCCACGGTGATGCACTCGGTGCCGGCGAGCTCCAGCGATTCCGCCATTTGCCGATAGTTGGCGTACTTGCCGGTGCCAACAATCAGGCGGCTGGCAAACGTGTGCTGGCCAATGCGTAGCGTGTCGTGAGTGGCCATGCCCTATCCTCCGCCGACCAGCGTCACAACTTCCACGCGATCGCCTTCGTGCAGTAAGTGCTCGGCGTGCCGTCCGCGCGGCACCAGCTCCTGGTTGATCTCCACCGCCACGAAAGCCGGGCGCATCTCAAGCTGCGCGAGCAAGCCCGCCACCGTGGTGTCCGGCAAGATTTCCTTACGCTGACCGTTGAACTGAATGTTGGTCTTCACGCGCGGGCTACGGGTTGCGAACCTGAACATTGCGAAACTGATACGTGGCCACCGGGACCAGCGGAACGGAGGCCATGCCGCCGGCAGCCGAGGCGCTGCGAGCCTGGCGATTCCAGGGAATGGCAAAGGCGGCGACCTTACCCGACGTGAGCTCGGCCACATACAGCACGGAGCTCCCCATGGTCTGCGTGCCGACGCCGCGCCGGAAATTGGCCATTCCGCTTACCAGCAGATACCGCGGGTTCTTGGTGATATCGATTCCCAGCGGCGCGGCCACGTTGATGCCGAACTCGACGGAGAACTTGCCGCTATTGGGATTCAGCGCGGCTCCCTTGAGATCGCCGGTCAGGTAATCGAGGAAGAAAATCCCTTCGCCGTCTTCATCAATCGGCGCCGTGCAGACAGAGAAGCTGTCGATTTGACTGGTTGCCACGGCGTGTGCCGGCGAGTTGGGAAACAGGCCACCCAGGGCCAGACCCAACACCAGCCCCCCACCCATCCAGCACAATCGCCGACCTTGACTGGCATTGAACATGGCGCGACTCCTCAGGCAAAAGGATTGTTCCGACTGCTTGCATCGTAACGCGTCCCGCCGCGAGATTCCAGATCTCGCGATAGTTATGCTGTTATGCGCAGATAGAAATGTCCCCTTGCCGGCATGCAACAACCGCGATTGGCTCGATGCTTGTCCAGTGCTGAAATAGGGCACAGAGTGCGCGGCTTGTGCTCCCATTTGGGGTCCCGCGCAGTTAGGTAAGGCATTCATTCAGGCCGCCGCCAATCAATGGGTGGCCCCTCGTTCCTTCCCTTTGTTCCTTCGCCGAGAGTCAAGCTGAACTTAACGAGCCACGCACCACGCGCGCGGATCATTGCGTGATTGCCATTTGTCTGCTGAAAACACGTAGCGTGTGCCGTCCGCGGACGTCGCCTCGCGCAGCGTCAGCGCGGGGAAACCTTCAGCTACGACATTGTCGAGCAAGGGGGCTTCACGAACTCCTACGACGTGCCCGCCGAGCGGCTGAACGCGCTGGTCATCCCGTTCGGCGGGTGGCGGCGGGCTGGTC
>JBGTDH010000767.1:0-3117 GCA_041748435.1 Pirellulales bacterium | reverse complement strand
GATGAAGGATGAAGGATGAAGCAGAGGGATCGGGGCTTCCGGTTCATCCTTCATCCTTCATCCTTCATCCTTTCCCATGTCCTGGCTCTTTGCGTATGGCACGAACGCTTTCTTGGTCTTCACGCTGGTGCTGACGCGCCTGAGCGGGCTGATGATGACGGCGCCCGTGTACGGCTCGATGGAAGTCCCCGTACGCGTGCGGGCCTTGCTGGTCATGGCCTTGGCACTCTTGGTCACTCCTTCGCAAATGACCGCACGGGCCGAGGCCGAGACGCTTGTGGATTATGGCGTGCTGCTGAGCGGCGAGTTGGCCATTGGTCTGGTGCTGGGGCTGGGCGTGCAGATTCTGTTTGTCGCCCCGCAAGTAGCCGGACAACTTGTGAGTCAGATGAGCGGCATTTCCCTGGCCGATGTCTTCAATCCCAGCCTCGATAGCGAAGTGCCCGTCTTCTCGCAGCTTCTCTATCTGTTCTCGCTGGCGATTTATCTGATCATCGGCGGCCATCGTTTGTTGATGGCCGGTCTGCTGGAAACGTTCGAGGTCATTCCGCCCGGCCAAACGGCGTTTCTCGCAACCTTCTCCGACTCGTTCATGACGCTGGTGACCCAAAGCCTGGAGCTCGGCCTGCGTGCCGCAGCGCCCACGGTCATGGCCTTGCTGTTGGCCACCGTCATCATGGGTCTGATTAGCCGCACGGTGCCGCAGTTGAATGTAATGTCGCTTGGCTTTGGCGTGAGCGCCGTCACCACGCTCGTGGTGCTGTCCTTTTCGCTAGGAGGCATCGCCTGGGTGCTGGAGGGCGCGGTGGAGCCATTTATTGAAACCCTGATCGAAAGCGTGATGGAGAAGAGTACTGAGTAATGGGTACTGAGTGCCGAGTATCGCGTTCAATCACCGGCGGCTTACGCCTGCCGGCTCGCCTGCTGCTTCATCCTTCATCCTTCATCCTTCATCCTTTCCCCGCTGATGGCTGAATCCTCGGGCGACAAGTCACAAGAAGCGACGCCGCATCGTCGGCAGCAGGCTCTGGAACAAGGGCAAGTGGCCCACAGCCAGGACTTGTCGGCGGCTGCGCTGTTAGTTGTGGGACTGGTGACCATGCTTATGCTCGGCGGAGGCCTGTCGGCCTTCATAGCGGGCATCATGCGGCGACAACTCGGCGGCGATGCCTGGCTCTCCGCCGATGTGGGCTTCGTCTCCGCGGTCTGGAATGCCACGTGGCTGGAGTTGGCCGGCAGTGTGCTGCCGCTGTTGGGAACGCTGATGCTAGCCGGCATCGTGTTGAGCATCGCGCAGACGGGCTTCATGTTCTTGCCGGAAAAGCTGCAGCCCAAGCTTTCGCATCTCGACCCGCTCCAAGGCCTGCAGCGCATCTTCTCGTTGGCGGGCGCGGTGCGTTTGTTCTTTGGAATGCTCAAGGTGCTCGTTGTCGCGGCTGTGGCGCATTTCAGCCTGGCCAAACACTGGGAACAGATCTTGGCCATGTCCGGCATGGAACTGCTGCCGATCGCCGGCCTGATGAGCGAGATCATGTTGTGGACGAGCCTCAAGATTGCGTCGGCCCTGTTGCTGCTGGCCGCCCTGGACTATGGGTTCCAGTGGTGGAAGCAAGAGCAGGATTTGCGGATGACGCCGCAAGAAGTGCGTGAAGAAATGAAAGACCTGCAGGGGGATCCGCAGGTCATCGCCCGCCGCCGCAGTGTGCAGCGGCAACTGGCCATGAGCCGGCTTGCCACGATGGTGCCCAAGGGCGACGTGACGATCACCAATCCCACCGAGCTGGCGATCACGATTCAATACGACGTGGCGACGATGAAGGCGCCGATCGTCGTCGCCAAGGGCGCGGGCCTGGTGGCCCAGCGCATTCGCCGACTTTCGCTCGAGCACGGAATCCCGATCGTCGAAAAAAAGCCCCTGGCGCAGGCGCTCTATCGCGAGGTGGAGGTCAATCGTCCCATCCCCGCGCAGCTTTATGCCGCCGTGGCCGAGGTGCTGGCCTACGTGTACCAGCTCAAGGGGAAGCCGCTGCCCGGACGATCCGCGCAGTAGGGAGATCGCGAAACCGCTAGCGAAGGCACAATCCGCTAGCGGTTTAGCGACCACCTTTAATACAGGCCGCCCGCTCTCTACACTGGTGCCAATGAAGGTCAATCTCATGATCACTTGCCTGGGAGACTGCGTCCGCCCGCAGGCGGGCCGAGCAATGGTGAACGTGCTGCGGCGACTGGGGCACGAAGTGGGGTTTCCCGCCGATCAGACGTGCTGCGGCCAGCCGTTCTACAATAGCGGCTTCGCCGATCTGGCCTGTCAACAGGCGAAGCACACCATCGGCGTCTTCGACGATGGCCGGCCGGTGGTCGTTCCCAGCGGATCGTGCGCGGCAATGGTCAGGGTTGAGTATCCGCACTTATTGCAGCACGACGCCCCCTGGTCCGATCGAGCCAAGGAGTTAGCCGCACGCACGTTCGAGCTGAGCGATTTTCTGGTCAATCATCTGCGGGTGGTGGATGTGGGCGCACGCTACGCCGGACGCGTGACGCACCACTATGCCTGCCATCTTCGCGGCCTCGGGCAGACCAACGAGGTGGAGCAACTGATCGCCCAGGTGCAGGGCGCCACCTATGTCCCGCTGGTCCGGCAGGACCAGTGCTGCGGCTTCGGCGGATCTTTCTCTGTGCGCTATCCCGAGATCTCCGGCGCCATGGTGAGCGATAAAGCCCGTTGCATTCTGGCCACCGAGGCGGAGGCTTTGGTCTCGACCGATGCCGGCTGCTTGATGAACATCGGCGGCCGCCTTCACCGGCTGGGGAAGACCGTCGAAGTGCTGCACCTGGCCGAACTGCTCGAGCGACGTTAACAAGCAATCGATCGCTGGAATCGATCCGTGCGCTTGGTGATAATCGCTTGATCTACGATCGGTCTTCACTTCTTTCACGGTTCACCCATGCATGTGCAGTGCCCCCATTGTCAGAATCCTATCGAGGTGGTCGCGGAGCATGCGGCCCTGGAGGTAGTCTGTCCTTCATGCGGTTCCAGCATCCGGGTTGATCCGCATGCCACGGCGGCATTCGATTCGCAGGAGCCGGCCCGCAGAATCGATCGCTTCGAGCTGCTGG
>JBGTDH010000766.1:0-8245 GCA_041748435.1 Pirellulales bacterium | reverse complement strand
GCTGGAAATGAAGGAGCAGTACCGCGAGGCGCTCGAGGCCCCGCCAGAGGAAGGCCGCCGGGCGCGGGAGGCCATGCTGGCGGAGATGGCGGCCCGGCTGCCGTTTGCTTACGTGCCGCGATTCTACGAGCCGGAGTACGCCGAAGGCCGCTTCATCGGCCTCAATCGCACCCGCAGCGATGTGCCGGAGACGATCGAACCGGCCGTGATCTCGGACTTGGAAGGCATTCCCCTGCCGACGCGGCCGATCGTCCCTTACGTGGAGTGCGTTCACGATCGGATCGCCATCGAAATCATGCGCGGCTGCCCCTGGCAATGCCGGTTCTGCCAGAGCACGGTCATCAAGCGGCCGCTGCGCACGCGCGAGGTCGAGACCATCATCCAGGCCGCGCTGGAAACCTACAAGAACACGGGCTACAACGAAATCTCGCTGCTGTCTCTCTCGACCAGCGATTATCCGCAGTTCGAGCATCTCATTCATCGCATGCGGGAAGTGTTCAATCCGCTGGGGGTGAACATCAGCATTCCCAGCCTGCGTGTGAACGAGCAGCTTCGCAGCGTGGCCGCTTTGCTGGGGAGCGATCGCCAGACCGGCCTGACGCTGGCGCCCGAGGTGGCACGCGACGACATGCGGGAACAGATTCGCAAGAAGATCAAGAACGAAGACCTGTACGAAGGCACGCGGCAAGCGTTCCGCAACGGGTTCCGCCGCGTGAAGCTCTATTTTCTCTGCGGCCTGCCGGGAGAGAGGCCCGTCGACCTGGACGGCATTATCGACATGGCGGAGACCATCGCCCACATCGGCCGCGAGGAGTTGGGCCGCTTTGCCGAAGTCACCGCCAGCGTCTCGAACTTCGTGCCCAAGGCCCACACGCCGTACCAATGGACCGGCATGCAGACCCGCGAGTATTTCCATTGGGCGCACAACTATTTGCGCAGCCGCAAGCGCATCCGCAGCGTGCAGGTGAAAGCCCACCCGGTGGAGACGAGCCTGCTGGAAGGAGCGCTCAGCCGCGGAGATCGCCGCATGGCCGACGTGATTGAGTTGGCTTGGCGTCGCGGCGCGCGGCTCGATAGCTGGATGGAATGCATCCAGCCGAACCTCTGGTGGGACGCCATGCGGGACCTGGGCATCGATGCCGCCGGCGCGATCCATCAGCACTACGCGGTGGAAGGCCGCCTCCCCTGGGACCACAACAATGTGAAGAAGGGCCGCACGTTCCTGGAGAAGGAGCACCACCGCGCCGTGGTGCAACTGGCCGAAATGGCCGACGCGGTATGATTGGCCGTTACACGATTAGCCGCGACGCGAAGTCTTCGGAGCGGAGCGCGTGACGATCAACAGCGTGAATCCGATCAAGCTGCTCGCGCTCGATATCGATGGCACGCTTGTCAACAGCGACAATGAACTCACGCCGCCCGTGCGTGAAGCGCTGAGACTCGCCGTCGATCACGGCATTCGACTGGTGCTGGCGACCGGCCGCCGCTACAGTCGGGCGCTGCCGTTGGTCGAGCCGCTGGGCATCGAAGCGCCGTTGGTCACGGCCAGCGGGGCGCTGATCAAGAATCCGTTGGATCATCGCACGCTGTACTGTGCTGATTTCGGCCGGCCGCTGTTGTGCCGGACGCTGGGCGTGCTGGATCGGGCCGGATATCAGGCGGTCGTGTACGCCGACACGTTCGATCAAAACTTCGATTATTACTGCGCCAACCTCGATGTGCAGAGCCCCGAGCTGTTGGATTTCTACCAGCTCAACCAGCAGTGCGAGCGGCTCTGGCCCACGCTGATGCACGACCCGCCCGAGGGAATCTTCTCGGGCTTTGCTATCGGCACGCGGGAGGAAATGCTGCGGCTGGCAGCCGAGTTGGAGCGGCAGCTTCCCAAACAGTTGTACATCCACGTATTACGCAGCCCGCGCTACAAGGGCTTTATGTGCGAGATTTGCCCGGGCGGCGTGAGTAAGTGGTCCGGCATCCAGCGCCTCGCCGGCGAGTGGGGCATCGGCGCGCATGAGATCTGCGCCGTGGGCGACGACGTGAACGACCTTCCCATGATCGTCGGGGCGGCGCTGGGCATCGCCATGGGCAACGCGGTGCCGGAACTTAAAGCCGCCGCCGATCGAATCGCACCCACCAACGACGAAGACGGCCTGGTGCAGGTGGTCGAGTGGCTCCTGCGTTAGCGATCCACGTTGACTATAGATCGTATACGGTATACAATTGCTAGATCCAATGACAAGAACTCGCCAGGTCGACGAGGTCGAGCCGAAACCATTGGTTTGGTTGCGTGGAGAAGTCAAATCCCCACCCTTTAGCCTCCAGGCGCGCCAAGAAACGGGCATGCTCTTGCGGCTAATGCAGAACGGAGAGACGCTTGGAATGCCTTATGCCGAGCACTTGCCCGACGTCGGACCCCGTTGTGGCGCATTACGAATCCGAGATGGCGAGCATAACTGGCGTCTCATGTACCGCCTCGATAGTGATGCCGTGGTGATTGTCGAGGTTTATTCGAAGAAGTCCCGCAGGATACCCCAAGCCGTGATTGATCGATGCAAGCGGAGGCTCGCGCAGTACGACCAAGCTGCGCAACGCATGAAGAATCCGAAGAATCCATGAGGTTGTATGAAGGCCGGAAAGTGGAGGGCACTGGAAGCGGCGGGATGGAAGCTGGGCGACGCCGCAGATTTCCTGGAAATGACCGACGAGGAACGGCAACTCCTCGATGCACGCGTCGAGTTGGCATTAGCAGTGCGTAGACAACGCGAGGTCAGTCGCATTTCCCAAAAGGAGTTGGCGGCTCGGATCAAGTCGAGCCAGCCGCGGGTGGCCAAAATCGAGCGGGCCGCTCCCGACGTCTCACTCGACCAACTCGTCCGCGCTTTCACGGCCGCTGGTGGAAAGTTCATCGTGAAGGCCATCGCTTCGAGCCAGGCCGGCAAGCCGTCTGAAAAAGCCACGAGGGGCAAGAAGCCCGCGTCTCGTCCCATCCGTTTGGAGTTACGGACAACGGAATAGCTGACGATTCACAGAGAGGCAACCCGTGGCAACTCTAGACATATCTGCAGCATCGGAAACTTACCGTCGGGCCAGGAAAGCCGTTTCAGAAGGGAGTCGCGACAAGCCCTCGTTGAAACAGGGCGTCACCGATCTCTGCGATCGCGCCAACCTCGGCCTCTACGCAGGCACGAACGCTTCCGCTGCCGAAAAGGTCTGGCGCATTCTGTGGATCACGAACAGATATGGCAACATTCACGCAAGAATTGCGACGAAAGAGATTAACGACATACAAAGCGTGTTCAACGACTTCACGGTGTTTTGTTTGCCATCTTGGGATGTCGAAAGCCACGGTCAGGTCCGAGCGGGAAGCGATGCGCAACAGTTTCTAGACCGCACTGGTCCGTTCGCAGGACGCCAAACGATCGGCAACCTCCCAAAGTTAAAGAAGATTGTCTTGGTGGCGAGGGCCCTGAACCTTTTCCTGCAGCGCAAACAATCAACCGACACAATATTGGACTTTGTGACGAATCGATTGCCAGCGTCTGACGTCTGGGGAGTCCAGGAACACCTGTTGGGAGTCGGCTGGGGGCGAATTAACCGCCCTTCATTGCATGATGGAGCTTGGCTTCGAAGTTGTGAAGCCAGACATTCACCTGACGCGATTCTTCCTCGCGCAAGGATGGCTGCATGCGGCCATTCCCGGATTGCCAAGTGATCTCTCAGAAAAAGACCTCGAAGGACAAGGATCCTATGGCAACCGGTTCAAGTACACAGATTCGCGGATGTACCGGCCGGTAATCGATCTGGCGAGAAGGATCGTAGATGCCACACATTGCGAGGACTTGATTTCCGACATCGGGTGGGCCACATCCAACCCGATCCGCGAGTTCGACATTTTCGTAGTGATGCACCAGAGCCAGAATCCACTTACGTTGCCCAACGCCGTTGGCGCCGACCGCTGCCCCACGATCTCTCCGCCACGCTAATCGGAATCCAAAACATCGAGCAACCGCCAGTCAACAGCCTTCTTGTGCGTGCGGTGCTACTAACATGCGGCTCGGTACGTCGGGCGCGCCATAGCCACAGTAGATTCGGGTTCTTGGAGGGGAGCGCAATAGGTCAATGCTAAGCTAGGCGGAGCCGCGCAGATTTGTTGGCTTGCGGCCGGTGGTGTACAGCCAGGCGGCGATCCAAGCGCCAATCAAGCCCATCAGGGGCGACAGCAAGCCATGTCCGATCCGCAGAAACGGCGTCTGCGATGGGGATGCAATCTGCTGCCCGTTAACGGCGTTCAACAGCAGCATGCGGCTCGTGGTGAGGGTGGCGACGGGCGAGTTGGAGTTGATGCTGTAGGCAATCGACGGCGGGGACGATGTCGTGAGGCTGAACTCCGACGTGACCGCCGGGTGCAGCTTCTGCTCCAGCCATGCCAGGCCGCGAGCAGTGATCAGATCTGTTTGCGGCGCCAGGCCTGTGACCAAGAGCAGATAGCCGCCGCCGAACACGAGGAAGCCGATCCAGGCGGCACGCGTCTGCTCCCGCCGCAGCGCGATGCACAGCACGGCGATCATCTGCGCGAGGACGGCCAGAGTAAAGATACTGCTGGCCCACAGATCCGTGGAGTAACGCAAGGCGGCGCATCCCACGGCGGCATATGCCACCAGCGCCATCAGGCCCAGGAGGGAGAAGCGAAACTGAGGCAGGCGCAATCGCATCGCTAGCTCTCCGTAGCGTGAGTTACTTCACCTTGTTAGTTGCCCGATGAGGGCAGTGTGTTCAGTTTACCTGGCCCTGGCGGGGTCAACTCGCGCACAAATGTGACGGTGGGCTGACCCTTGGCGTCGGCTGCGCGAAAATGCTCGGACACATACCGCTGCCGCTCACGCTGCTCGGGCACGCGAAAGTTATCCCCCTTCTGCAAGATCGGGCGAAGCTCGGGAATGCCGCCGAAGGCCCGATCACCCGCCGCCTGACAGGGAAGCCAATGCCCCGTGCCCTGCTGATCCTCCAAATAAAACTCGGGATAGCAGTGACCGGGCACCCACACCGTGCGCGCCGGGATGTCGCTGGCGCGGCACATGGCGATGAAAAGCGCGCTGATGTCTTCGCAGTCTCCTTCGCCATCGTCCAGCGCTTTCAAGCCGCCCTTCAGCGGACCGAATTTGTATTGCACCGTGGCTCGCGACAGATCGTAGAGCGCCTCGACCGTTTCCCACGCGCTGGTGCGTCCCGCCACTCCTTCTTTGGCCAACGCGCGGATCTTCGCATGCCGGCTTTCGATCGAGGGGCTCTCGGTCAGATAGGTCTTGAGTTGCCGATCCAGTTTCTTCGGCAGCACGAAGACGCTCGTGTCCATCGGAGGCGTGAGCGTGTGCCGAGTAATCTCGAAAGTGACCAGAGCGGTGGCTTCTTCACCCTCTGCCAAGTGCGGGATTTCGATCACCATCTGCCGCGCACCGCCGTCGATCGAGCGGTAGCTGACTTTCTTGACGGCTTTCGAACTCTGCTCGCCGACTTGCATAACTTGCTGCTCGGGCCACTCCAGCGGTACCGGGGTGGTGGCCACGATGCCGCGGACGGCGCCAGTGGCCTTCACGGTCAATCCGATCTTCATCTGCATTGTCTGCGACGGGCCGAGTCGCGCGCCGGCACCTTCGTCGCCGCGCGTTGAATCGATGAGCAGAATGATCGCCAGTAGAGCAGATCGAAGCATGGTCGCACCTCAAGCAGCGTTGAAATCCATTGTAATCTACCTTGTCCCCGCAGTCCGACTTCAGGTGTTACAGCGTAACCATTTGCACCGTAAGCCTTTGGGACAATGTCAGGAACCGGTCGTTCACTTGGCACGGTCCGTGCAACACTGCAATGCAATGCAATGCAATGAAAGGATACGACACATGAAATTGACCATCGCAACAATTGCTGCCGCCGCAGTTCTGTGGTTCAGCCCGACGCCCGTTCAAGCAGAACCGTTTGTGCATCGGCCCCATTACATTCATGAACGCCAGATCATTCCGGAACGCAAGACAAACTACGAAACGTATTACTTGCGCAAGTACGGAAGGCTCCCGCCGTTCACCCGAGTGTACGACGTACCGATGCAGCCGGTTCTCCCGCCGGGCTACCAGTGGAGCAACAATTACGTTCCCGGCTACGGGTACGTGCCTCCGGCGCCCATTCTGGACTGAGCTATTTGCCAAGCACAGCTTGAATCGAATCGCCGAGAATCGAAACCATGCGATCGATCTGATGTTCCGAGATGGCGTAGCATGGCGCCATCAGGTACACGTCGCCACGCAGACGAGAGAACATTCCTCGTTCTTGCGTGGCGACATGCACGCGCGGACCGATCTTTTCTGCCGGCGTAAATTCGGCTTTCGTGGCCTTGTCCGCCACTAACTCTACCCCGGCCATCAGACCGAGACCGCGTACATCGCCGACATGCGGGTGAGTAGCTAGTGTTTGTAACCCGCGATTCAATCGCTCTCCCAGAGCAGCCGTGCGCGCACGCAACCCTTCGCGCTCGATCACGTCCAGGTTAGCCAGCGCGATCGCGCAGCCGACCGGATGACCGGAATAGGTGAAGGCGTGCATCCAGGTTTGCTTTTCTACACCTTCGTCAATCGCTTCAGCAATCTTATGATTCACGCCGATGCCCCCCAGAGGAAAGTATCCGCTGGTGATGCCTTTGGCGAAGGCCAGGATGTCGGGCTCGATGCCCCACCGCTCCAGCGCGAACCAGGGACCGGTGCGGCCGAAGCCGGTGATGATCTCGTCGGCAATCAGAAGCACGTTGTGGCGATCGCAAATCTGGCGGATGCGGGGCCAATAATCGTCAGGCGGAACAATCAGACCCCCCGCGCCTTGCACCGGCTCGCCGAGGAAGGCGGCCACGGTGTCGGCCCCCTCGCGCAAGATCGCTTCTTCCAATAAATCAGCCGCCATCTGCCCGGGCGTGCGGGGGTCGTTGGCTGGCGTGCCCGGGGACGGCTGGAACCGATAAGGATAAGGACTCGCGATGTGCAGAAAGCCCGGCACGCGCGGCTCAAACATCGGCCAGTAGCTGGCGATGCCCGTGGCCGACATGGCGGCCATCGTCACGCCGTGATAGCCCCATTGCCGGCTGATAATCTTGGTCTTGTCGGTCTTGCCGCGCATCTTCCAGTAGAAGCGGGCCGTCTTGAAGGCACTTTCATTGCTCTCCGCGCCGCCAGAAGTGAAGAAGAATCGCTGGATGCCGGGGTAGCACAGCTCCGCCAGACGTTCGGCTAACTGGATGGCGGGTCGATTGGTGCTGCCCGTGTAAGCAGACGCATAGGGCAATTGGGCCATTTGCCGCGCGGCCGCGTCGGCCAGTTCTTTACGACCGTGGCCTGCAATCACATTCCACAACCCGGCCAAGGCATCGAGAAACTCCTTTCCCGTCTGATCGTAGATCAGTGCTCCGCGGCCCTCCACCCACACGTGCGCGGCCGTCTGGGCGGCCTTATTGTGCAGAGCATGAATCAAATGCGTCTGATCCAACGTCAGTTCGTCGACCGGCATGGGCGCTCCTCGCAAAGAAACGGGCGTGCGTTGGGCACATCTTACCCGAAGAGACTCCCGGCGACAGCAACAAGCGGCACTCGCCCGGCTGCATCATTCCCACCACACCTGGGCACTCACACCGCACCGAGTCGACCTCGCTACGAATTTCCGGACGCGCGCGGAGAATACGGGGTCCATGGTCCCGAAAATCAAAAAGTGCCTGTTTTCTCGCTCCAACATGTGGAATTTCGGGATTTTCGGGACATTCCGGGCACACCATGTCCCGAAACTCGCAATTTTTCTAGAGATACGCGCCCTATCGCGGAGTGCCGGGCCGTATACAGGGCTAAACCACGCACAGCGACGGTCGCGGCGTCGAACGCGCACCCGTCTGGCCCTCCGATCGCCACTGGACATTACGATTCATTAGGTTGTCAAAGAACCGCCGTATTATGTACTAATGTACATGTATCTGGCCGCGAGTCAAGCCCTTTCCCGGTGTTTGTTTGCGCGCGCTTCTAGGTTTCGGCAGCTTTTTTGAATCGTTTCGTCGAACCTCACCGGCCGGTCATACGTACTTTTATTCAACGACCCGCTCGGGGGCTATGAAGAGTCTTTGTAACGGGCTTCCAATTCGGCAAGCAAGAGGGGACGTTTTTGGGAAGAGCGAGCGCGACGCATGAGACTGCGCCGCGCGAGCGCTTGGAGTTGGCTGGGAGGA
>JBGTDH010000765.1:0-5367 GCA_041748435.1 Pirellulales bacterium | reverse complement strand
GCGGCGGATGCGTCACGGCCTGCGGACTGGTCGGCGGCGCCGATCTGAAAGTCTCCGTCTTTCCTTTTATTCTGCGCGGCGTCACGCTGGCCGGCATCGATTCGGTCGAGTGCCCGCCAGTTCAACGGCGCGGCATCTGGTCCAAGCTGGCCGGTGCGTGGAAACCAGCGAACTTGGAATCCGCGGCACAAGAAACCACGCTGGATGGCCTCAGCGCCAAGATCGACGAAATCCTCGCCGGGCGGATCCTGGGGCGTGTGCTTGTGAAGCTGGACGGCCCAACACGCCGAACACGATCAACGCTTGACGCCACCGAAGCACGCGACGTAGGCTGATCTATGAAAGTTTCAGAGGTGTTACGCCGACTCCGGGCAGATGATTGGGTACAGGTTAAATCGAACGGAGGCCATCGGCAGTTCAAACATCCGGCCAAATCCGGACGAGTGACGGTCTCGGGCAAGTTGAGCGATACCGTACCGCCCGGAACATTAGCAAGCATTTATCGCCAAGCGGGTTGGGAAGACGAATGACGAAACGCTATGCCATCGTTGTTGAGGATGCCAAAACGAACCTGGCCGCCTACGTCCCGGATCTTCCGGGATGTGTGGCCACCGCAAGCACGCGTGCGGAATTGGAGGTCAGAATCCGAGAGGCAATTGAGATGCACTTGGAAGGAATGGCCGAGGATGGATTGATCATTCCCGAACCATCCAGTCATGTGGATTACGTCGACGTGCATACCTGAGCTTCGACAGGCGGCAACAGATGGCAACAGATGCATGCGGCGGATAGGTTCGCTGGCCTGATAGAAATCCAGATGCAGATCGCCAGCCGACGCCGAATTTCGTTCGTGAACTCGAAAAGGCAGCGGCGTCGCTTTCAAGGCCAGACGGGGCAGGTTGCAATCGACCAGCTTCGCGCGGTCGACCAATCGCGGCTTGTCAAGAAACTTGGCCGCATTACCCCCTCCACCCAAGCCCAGATTCTGGCGACCCTACAAGAGATGTTCGCGCACTAAGCGGAGGGCAATGCGTAAATCCCCGTCTGATTGCCCCGGATTGCCCACTTTCGGTTGCATTCGGGGCGGCAGGGCGTACAATCAGGATGCCTCGGTAGGTGGCAGTTTGCGGATACTATTGCGACTTGGCGATAACGCTATGTAAATGAAACCCGGTTTGCCGGGACGCTCGCTCAACAGATAGCCGACGTGGCCGAATGCCGTGAAGGACATTCTGCCACGTCGGCTTTTTCTTTTGGTCCACACACAGCGGCGGCGGCACACGAAATGCGGCGAAAGTCGCGCCCGCGAGCTAATCCGGCGGCTAGCGGTCAAGGAATAAATACTCAGGAGGTGACGCGTGCTTCATCCCGTGCGACCGCTGTTTGTGTCGACGTATCCGCCGGAGGAATGTGGGCTGGCGACGTTCACCAAGGACTCCGCCGACGCAGTGGATCTGGCCGCTGATGACGAAATCTCGTCGCTGGCGGCAATCAGCAAGACCGGCCTGCTGCGCTATCCAGATTCACGCGTGGTGCATGTTATCGACAATGCCCGCCCTGACGCGTATTCACGGGCGGCCGAAGCCGCCAACGACGGGCCGTGCGACGTGGTGAGCTTGCAACACGAATTCGGGCTGTATCCCGGCGACTGGGGCCAACGCGTACTGGACTTTGTGCGGGATTGCCGCAAGCCGATCGTGACCACCTTCCACACGCTGTTGACCAATCCGGATCCCTTGCCCCGACGATTAATCCGCAGTCTGGCGTTTCATAGCAGCGGGATTGTGGTGATGACCAAGATCGCGGCGCAGCTCTTGGAGCGCGTCTACGGCGTTCCGAGCGGCAACGTGCAGGTCATTCCCCACGGCGTGCCGGAGGCGCCGTATGCTCGAGACGGCCAGTGCAAGAGCCGGCTGGGGCTGGAAGGCCGGCAGGTCATTTGCACTTTCGGTCTCATCAACCGCGGCAAGGGGCTGGAATACATGATCCAGGCCATGCCGCAGATTGTGGCCCAGCATCCCGATATCATTTACCGGATCGTGGGCGCCACGCATCCCCAGGTGAAGCGACACGAGGGGGAAGTTTACCGCGAGAGCCTGGCGGCGATGGCCCAAGAGCTAGGCGTGGCGGCAAACGTGCAGTTCGTGAACAAGTATCTGAGCCTGGCAGACCTGTTGGACCAGTTGCAGGCCTGCGATGTCTATGTCACGCCGTATCCGGGCAAAGACCAGATTGCCAGCGGCACGTTGGCCTATGCGTTGGCGGCAGGCGGCGCCGTCGTCAGCACGCCCTATTTATACGCCGAGGAAGTCCTGGCCGAAGGTCGCGGCTTGCTCGCGCCGTTCTGCGACGCCGATGGCTTGGCCCAGGCGACGCTGCAATACCTGAACGACGCGCCGTTTCTCGCCGAGACACGCCGCAAAGCCTACGACTACGCCAGGCCGATGTTCTGGCCCAGCGTGGGTCGTCAATATCTGAGATTGTTCAATAAGGTGGCGGGGGCCAAAATGGTCCGTCGCGATCCCGCGCCGCGAACGGCGCTGGCCGTTCCGAGCGGGGTGTCCCGCGTCGGCGATTTAATGCATGGAGGCATTTGATGCATGTTCACGATTGTGTGTCCCTGGCGCATCTGGATCGGATGACCGATGGGACCGGTCTCATTCAGCACGCCATCTACGACATTCCGCGCCGCGACAGCGGCTACACCACCGACGACAACGCGCGGGCGCTGCGCCTCTGCGTGCGCCTGTGGCAGCAACGGCCCGATGACCGAATGCTCCAGCGGGTGAGCCGTTACCTGAGCTTCATGGAATATGCTCGCACGCCCGACGCCGGCTTCCATAATTTTATGTCCTACGATCGCCGCTGGCTCGACTCGCAAGGTTGCGGCGATTGCCAAGGCCAAGCCGTGCGATCGCTGGCGGAGGTCCTGGGCAGCGATCTGCCGGACGACAGCCGCGATCTGGCCCGCGAACTGATTGAAGCCGTGCTTCCGGCGTTGGCCGATCTTCGCAGCCTGCGGGCGCAGGCTTACGTCGTGTTGGCCTGGAGCCATTTGTGGTTGTCGGGCGTCAAGGATATTGAGCCGCTCGAGCACGTCGCCTGGTTGGCAACGAAACGGCTCGTGGAAAGCTACCGGCACTCGGTGCGCAGCGATTGGGACTGGTTCGAATCGCGGCTGACTTACGCCAATGCGGTTTTGCCGCACGCGCTGTTCGTCGCCGCTCGCCGCTGGCCCCAGGAAGACTTTCGCGCCGCCGCCCAAGCGTCCTTCGCATTTTTGGACCGCGAGACCACGTCCGAGGGCGTGTTCTGGCCCATCGGCAGCAACGGCTGGCGTCCTTACGGAGAAGACAAGGCGCTCTACGACCAGCAACCGGTGGAGGCTATTACGATGGGGGACGCCGCCTTGGCAGCTTTCGATCTCGACGGTGAGGAGCGGCGCCTGCAGACCTTCCGCCGCGCCCGCGGTTGGTTCCAAGGCGAAAACAGCTTACGGCAACCACTGGCGAACATTCACCGCGGGTCTTGTTGCGACGGCTTGCACCCCCACGGCTTGAACCGCAACCAAGGCGCCGAGTCTACGTTGGCTTTTCTGGGAACGGAACTCCTGCATCGCGAATTGCAGCAACGGTCCGGAGAGCTGCGGGTCGACGCGGCCGCCAGCGCCTGACAGCCAATCCTACGAGTGAATCCCTGCGCATGACACTGAATCGAAGAACGGAATCTCTACTCTAAGGAAACACGGAAATGCTAGTCGAAGCGAAAGCCCCCAGTCTGTACACCGAGTTGTTCCAGCGCTACGAAGACAACCCGATCCTCACGGCCAAGGACTGGCCGTATCCGGCCCATACCGTCTTTAACGCTGGCGCATGCCAGGCGGGGGACGAAACGATCTTGCTCGTGCGCGTCGAAGATCGCCGCGGCCATTCGCATCTCACGGTGGCCCGCAGCAACGACGGCGTCTCGAACTGGCAGATCGACTCCAAGCCCAGCTTCGCTCCCGATCCCGATCTGGCCGAAGAGGTCTGGGGCGTGGAAGACCCGCGGCTTACCTGGGTCGAGGATCGCAAAGCCTGGATCATCGCCTACACGGCGTATTCCCCCAGCGGGCCGATGGTGTCGCTGGCCCAGACCAAAGACTTTCGCACCTTCACGCGGCTGGGGCCGGTGATGCCGCCGGAGGACAAGGACGCCGCCGTCTTTCCGCGCAAGTTCGGCAATCGCTACGCCATGATTCATCGGCCCGTTTCCGCGGGCATGGGCGCCCATATCTGGCTCTCGTTCTCGCCGGACCTGACGCACTGGGGCGATCATCATGTGCTGTTGCACGCGCGCAAGGGGGCCTGGTGGGACGCCAACAAGATCGGCCTCAGCCCACCGCCGATGGAAACGCCGGAGGGCTGGCTGATTCTATATCACGGCGTGCGGCACACCCCCGGCGGCTGCCTGTATCGGTTGGGTCTGGCACTGCTGGATCTGGAAGATCCTTGCCGCGTGCTGCGCCGCAGCGACGAATGGATGTTCGCCCCGGAAATGCCGTATGAGCAGCAGGGGGATGTGAACGGCGTGGTATTCCCCTGCGGTTGGGTGCTCGACAAGCCCAGCGGTGAGATCCGCATTTATTACGGCGGGGCCGACAGTTGCATTGCCCTGGCCACCGCGCACCTGCCCGAGCTGCTGGACTACCTGCGCCAATGCCCGGCCCCTCCGCAACGCAAACGCTCCGGCGTAAACCTGGTCGGTTAATGCTCGCCAGGACATTCCGGAATGACGGTGCTTCCCGCCCACGCCGTTCCCGGCAGCTTCATGTGGAATGCCGACGGCTCGTTCTACACACCAAAGCCCGGCTTCACGGGCAGCGACGCGTTCGTCATCTGAGTGGCAGAAATCGCGGGCGCAGCACTCTATTCCTCTTCTGCTTCTGCGAGTCTAGCCGCATGGGTCTGCAAGTGTCAAACCCGTGATTCCGGCTCAATTCCGGCTCACGCTGACTTGATTGGCCCGCCGCGAGCCATTAGTCTAGAGGATGGTGTCGAGTTCTTGACACCGTTGCCGAGGCGGCGAAACCAGAGATGCCTCGGGAGTTTCTCTTGTCTCAGCCGGCTCGTGGGAACGCGCGCCGACCCTAATTTGCATTTCCGATGCTGGCCAGCCACAATCGTCAATGCATCCGTAAATTGGCTCCTTGCCCCAAATAGGCCCTATGCCCGGCAAACAGAACTTCGGCGATATCCTGATCCAGAAGCGGATCATTAGCCGTGAACAATTGCAGGAGGCCGAACGCACCAGCCGCTCCTCCGGCATGAAGGTGCATGAAGCTCTCGTCCGCCTGGGCTACTGCACCGGCGAGGAAGTCGTGCGCGC
>JBGTDH010000764.1:0-3843 GCA_041748435.1 Pirellulales bacterium | reverse complement strand
AAGGCGGCCCAGAGCATCGACGACCGCCGCCTGCAAAGCGCCGGGCGTTTGAGGCGTGAGCAGCTTCCCGAGCGATTGAATGTCTTCCGTCCGACGATTTGGCCCGCGCCCCACCAGCCACGCGGCCAGGAGACGCTCCGACTCGGGAGCATCGGACGCAGCCACGGTGGTGCGGGAATGCTCGAACATTGTCGCCACGCGGGAGAGCGCGGCCCCCAGCTTGTTCGACTGCCGGCCGAGCTTGTCCAGCGAGAGCTTCTGGCGATCGAGCGCATCGAGCAATCCGCTGAGCGCGGCGATCTGCCAGGCCGCGTACTTGCCTTCGCGCGGCGTGGCAATCAGGTCCAAACCTCGCACCAGCGCCGCCTCGTTCTTGTAAGCGGCCGCCATTCCCAAGAGCGTCTTGAGCAGATCGGCGGGGGGCTCGGTCGCTTTGGCATCCACCACGGCCGCCAGAATCGCCTCCAGGTTTTGATTATGCACGGAGCTCAGGGCAGCCGCTCGCAGGAAGCGGTCCAGTTGCGGGCGTTGCAAGACCTTGGCCAGGGCGGCGGCAGCTTGCGCATCAGGCCAAACACCCAACGTGTAGGCCAATTGCATCTGAATTTGAGGATCGGGATCGTCGAGCAGATTGAGCAGGGCGGACTGGAGTTGTGGTGACTTGGCAAGCTGCGGTTCGCTAAGCCGCACCGCAGTGCGCCGCACGCCGGGGTGAGCGTCGGCCAGTGCGGCGATCAATACGGAATGCTGGAGTGCGTTAAGACCCTCCAGCGCGCAAAGGGCGTGCAGCCGTGCCTGCGGGAGCGAGGATTCCCGCGCGAGCCGTTCGAGATAGGAAACGGCGGCGTTGTCTTGACGTTCGATCAACAACTGCTGCGCCATGTCGCGCTGCCAGCCATTGGGATGATCCAGCGCGGCCACGAGTTCCGGCGTCGTCAACTTGTCCAAGCGCGGGATAGCGCGCGGGGTGCGGCCTTTGGGATACAGACGATAGATGCGCCCCTTGTCGTCGCCGGCCCGCAGGTCGAGGCGCTTCTGCCAGTCGGGCGGAATCCACTGTGGATGTTCGATCACGTGGCGATACATGTCTGCCACCCAAATCGCGCCATCGGGGCCGGTCTGGACCATCGCCGGACGGAACCAGTTGTCGGTCGAAGCTAGAAACTCGCTCTCCTGCTCATCCGCCGCGCGGCGGGTGGTGAACGTCGTTCCCTTGGAATCGACGATCTCGCGATGCACGAGGTTATGCACCGGCTCGCTCACGAACGAGTTGCCGGCGAACTCCGGACCAAGCAGCTCATCGCGATAGATGATGGCGCTGCACGCACTGGTAAAGCGGTTCGCCTTGTTGAAATCGTTGAAGCGTTCCAACGTGCGGCTGCGCGGATAGACGGGCGATGCGCCGGGAACTTGCGAGACCATTACCCGGCCATCCGGCGGCGCCACGTGGGGATTGCGGCTGGTGTAATGATCGTCCAGCGCGTAGTGCCACATGGGGTTGCTGTTGTTGTTGCCGAACCAGTTGCCCCAATCGTCCCGATGGCGGCCGAACTGCGATTGCCCGGTCTGCGCCTCGATGCGGCCCGTCTCGGGATGGATGCGAAAATCGCGGCCGCTGATGCTCACCTCCTGGCCCGTCTTGATCGACTTGATCTTGCCGCCGCTGTCTCCATTGGCGCCGTACAGCCAACCATCAAGACCATAAGAAAAGCCGTTCACGCGATGTTGCTGGTTCCCTTCGGCAAAGCCCTGGTAGAGCGTCTCGCGGCGATCGGCGCGGCCGTCGCCATCCGTGTCTTCCGCGTACAGAATCTCCGGGGCACAACTGATGAGCACGCCTTTGCGCCAGGGCCAGACGCCGGACGGATAGCCCAGGCCATCCAGGAACAGCGTCGATTTGTCGTAGCGGCCGTCGCCATCGGCGTCTTCCAGATAGCGTACGCGTCCGCCATGTTTGCCTTTACCATCGATCCCCAGCGGATAATCGGCCATCTCCACGACCCAGAACCTTCCGTCCGCACCCCAGGCGAACGAGATCGGATCCATCACCAGCGGTTCGGCCGCCACCTGCTCGATCGTGAATCCCGGACGCGGGTGCATTGATTTCAAGGCCGCTTGCGGCGACTTGGGCCCCGGCTGCACGCCCTTCAACAGATCGTCGAACGAACGGCGATCGACGAGGTCTTTCAGCTTGGCCGTGTCTTCATTCTGCCACCACAAACCACGTGAATGGGCAAAGAAGCCGTTGTTGGAGCCATCAGCCCGCACAATCGGCGGCAACTCCGCGGCGGCGTCGTTCTCGCCACGCGTGCCGTTGAGAATCTCTCGCGTCCAGGCTTTGGACTTTGCATCGTAGAGGTGAATCGAATAACGCTCGTGATTGGAGAAGATCAGATCGTCGTGGCCGTCTTCGTCCAAGTCGACGAACCGCAGCCCGGCAGAGAGCGTCACGCCCGCCGGAAGCTTCAGGGGCAACTCTTTCCGGTCCCCGGCTTTCTCAACAACCACGTCCAGATAGCCATCGTTGTTCACATCCAGCACGCGGACGCCATTCCAGTTGCCCTTTGCATCCCGCAACGGCCGCCCAGCGAGGAAGTTCTTGTTGAGCCGCTCCAACGCTTCGCGGAACGTGAGGAACTTGACCTTCTTGCCATGCTTCTTCACGGCATGCTCGATCACCTCATTCACCTGATCGCTGCGAATCCAGCCGTGCGGATGGAACACGAGATTGAACACACCCTGCTTGGCAACCACGCAATCCAGCGCCGCCTTGAAGTCCTCCACCGTCTGCGGGTTGTTGGGCTTCTGCAGGTGCTGGGCCGACCAGTCGCTGGGCGTGACACACGGGAACTGCCAGCACAGCCGACCGATGACATAAGGATAAGGATAGTTTTCCACCGTGTTCACGAACGAGCGATCGTACGGCACGTAGCGTTTGAACCGCTCGCGGCCTTGCGCATCGAGCACGGCCTCGCGCGGCAGCGCGGGATCGTCGGAAGTGAACACGTTGAAGACCGAGGAATCGATCTGCAAGAACCGCCCCGCCGGCGTGGTCTTATTAAAGATCTCGGCATAGAACCGTGGACTGGGCGTATTGAGCGAATCGCAACAGGGGACGCGGAAGGCCACCGGCGTGTTGCCGGGAACCTGTCCGAGCAGATCGATGCAGCGATCGTAGGTCCCTTTGGCTTTGGCCAGGTCCCCATCTTTGAGGATCGGACACGGATGATCGTAGGTGTGACACTCCAGGCTCACGCCCTCCTTGAGCCACGTCTGCAAGTGCGGATCGGCCGGATCGATCTGGCAGGTCATGATGCTGACCGGCGCCCGGCCGTCAATCTGCTTGAGCCGCTGGAGAATTGGCCGCAGATAGGCTTCCCACTTGGCAGGCCCGCGCATATCGTCGATGGCCAGCACCACCACAGCCTCCACGCCTTCCTCGCCCACCCATTGCGGCGTCGTGAGCTTGGGGAAATCGCGGCCAACGTAATACGGATCGCTCTCGTCCAGATACGCCAGACGATTGCCATCGGGCGTCGCGGCCACGGCGGAAGTCGCGACCATCAGGGCGAAGAGATAGAACGTTTTCGACATAGCATGATCGGGGGTGAGGATCTGGCAGCCAGAGAACAGTCGCGTCTATTGTGAACATGCCGAGGGTCGATCGCAATCGATGGATTACTCACCGTATCCTTGCCGAAATTATTCAACGACCCGCTCGGGGGCTATGAAGAGTCTTTGTAACGGGCTTCCAATTCGGCAAGCAAGAGGGGACGTTTTTGGGAAGAGCGAGCGCGACGCATGAGACTGCGCCGCGCGAGCGCTTGGAGTTGGCTGGGAGGA
>JBGTDH010000763.1:0-5347 GCA_041748435.1 Pirellulales bacterium | reverse complement strand
CCCAAGGGCATGTTCCCCATCGGCCCGGTCTCGAAATCGTCGCTGTTCCGAATCCTGTTCGAAAAACTCGTTGCAGCGCGGACACGCTACGAGGCCAGCATCCCGCTCGATCTGATGACCAGTCCCGCCACGCACGAGGAGACCTGCGACTACCTCGAGCGGCACGAGCATTTCGGCCTGCCCGCGGAAGACGTGCATGTGTTTTGCCAAGGGGTGATGCCGGCGGTCGACGCAGAGAGCGGGCGATTGCTCCTCGCAGCGCCCGGACGTTTAGCCCTCAGCCCCGATGGCCACGGCGGCATGCTGGCCGCGCTCGCCGCCAGCGGTGGATTGGCCGACCTGCACCATCGGGGGCTGACGCAGTTGTTCTACTTCCAGGTCGATAACCCGCTGGTGCGTATTTGCGATCCGGAGTTCCTGGGCTATCACCTGCTTTCCGGCTCCGAGATGTCCACGCAGGTAGTCACCAAGCGCACGCCGCGAGACAACGTGGGCAACGTGGTCCAAATCGACGGCCGCGTGCGCATCCTGGAATACAGCGATCTCAATCCCCTGCCCGATGAGATTGTGATGCGCAAAACCGACGACGGCTCGCCCGTGTTCTGGGCCGGCAACATCGGCGTGCATGCGATCGACGTGGCATTCCTCGAGCGGATGGCCGCGGCTAGCGACTCGCTGCCGTTTCACGTGGCCCGCAAGAAGGTGCCGTTTATCGACGACCGCGGCCAGCTCGTCGAGCCGAAAGATTCGGACAAGCCCAACGCCATGAAGTTCGAGCGATTCATCTTTGACTTGCTCCCCGCCGCGCAGCGTTCCATTGTGATGGAAGTCGACGAGGCTGCCGTCTTCGCACCGGTGAAGAACGCCCCCGGCGAACAGCGGGACTCACCGGAAACGGTGCAAGCCCAGATGATGGCCCTGCACCGCACCTGGCTCCGCGAGGCCGGTCAACAGATCGCCGACACGTCCCCGATCGAAATCAGACCCCTCGTGGCGCAAGACGCGGAGGAGCTCCAACAGCGCCTCGCCGCCGGCCTGGAGATAGCCATTCTTCAAAAACCTGCCCGCTAACCGATCGTCATTTAAGCAGTCGGTTCGATGGCAACTGAGGGAGGATAATCATGTCCGATGGCATCGCGGCGCCCGATCCCCTGCCGGCCGACATTCCGCCGACAACGTTTTTCGTCTCCGAGCGGCTCTGGTATCGCGCACCCGAACCGCACGATGCCTCGCAGATTGCCGCGTGGCGCAATGACCCGCGCATTCGACGGACCACGCCGCCCCGCTTTCCTTGCACCCCGGGCACGGCCGAAAAGTGGATCGCCACACGGAACCCGTGGGAGCGCGGAGTAGCCAACGACCACGCGTTGTTCATGTTCGGCCCACACGGCAAGGGGAGCGCCATCGGATACATGGGACTCTTTGCCATCGATTGGCTGAACCAGCAAGCGGACTTCGGCATCGCCATCGATCCCGCTCATTGGGCTCAAGGCTATGGCCGCGAGGTCACGGCCCGGCTGCTGGAATATGCCTTCCTGGAGTTGAACCTGCACCGCATCGAGCTGACCGTGCTGTCCAGCAATCCGGCGGGCATTCGCGCCTACCGCAGCGCCGGCTTTGTCGTGGAGGGTACGAAGCGGCAGGCAGACTTTGTCCAGGGCGCCTGGGAAGACGTGCTGCTGATGGCCGTCTTGCGAGAGGAATGGAAGCGAGGATGAAGTGGCCGCCGGCCTGACTGCAATCGCGCGCTGTTAAGCGGCGTGCAGGCGGGGAAAGGCGAGCGATTCCTGGCCCTCGGATTCGCGGATGAATTTACAGATGCCGCGCTTGGAGGCCCGCACAAACGAGCTGAGCTCGCGAATGTGCGGCGAGTCGAATTCCTGCTCCAAGCGCTCCAGAGCGCGAGAGACGGGCAGGCCCTCGCCATACAGGATGTTGAACGCACATTCTAGCAGTCGCCGTTCCTGCACGCTCAGTCCCGCGCGGCGCAGGCCGACGACGTTCAGATTCATGACCGTGTTGGAGTGCAAGCTGCGCGTGATGCAAAACGGCGGGACATCCATCTGCACGCCCGAGCCGCCGGAGAGCATGGCCAGGCGGCCGATGCGCGTGAACTGATGCACCAGGCAGTTGCCGCTGATAAAGGCCTGATCTCCCACCTCGACATGGCCCGCCAGCAGGGCATTGTTGCACACGACCACCTGGTTGCCCAATGTGGCATTGTGCGCCACGTGGCTGTACGCCATGAGCAGGCAGTGCTCGCCCACGCGCGTGACGGAGCCGGGCTGCGTGCCGCGATGCACGGTGACTCCTTCGCGAATCACGGTGTGTGCGCCGATCTCCACAAAACTGGCGTCGTCTTGAAAGTTGCGATCCTGCGGCAAATCGCCCAGCACGGCGCCGGCATGCACACGGCAATGCGCGCCCAGCCGCGTGTAACGCATCAGGCACACGTGCGGGGCCAACGCGCACCCGTCTCCCACCACCACATCGTCCTCGATGCAGACAAACGGACCGATCGAGACGTTCTGGCCCACTTGGGCAGACGGTGCAATGACGGCCGTCGGATGGATCGCCATCGGAGGTCCTTCGTCAAGAATGCGATGCTGGCAATTGCTTGCTCGCGCTCACCGCGCGAACCACACGCAAGTCTGGATCAGAATCGGCCAGGATGCCCGCAAACTTTACGTCGAGCGCAGCAACGGCAGATTCCCTGCTGGCATGCTGGCGCGGCCGACTTTCGCCTAGGCTGAAATCGCGAGTCTGGGCACAATACGCAGCCCGTTGCCCTGCGGTCTTGTCGAGACGACACCATGAACAACGCCGATTTGCTGGCCGCCTTCGATCGCCTGGAGCATCCGCACGCCCTGGTGCTGGGCGATCTGATCCTGGACCGTTACACCTGGGGCAATGCCGACCGCGTGAGCCAGGAAGCGCCCGTGATCTTGCTGCGGGCCGATGAGCGCGAGGCCCGCCTGGGGGGCGCCGCCAATGTTTGCCACATGCTCCGGGGTCTGGAGGCAGAGGTCAGCGTGGCTTCCGTCGTGGGCGACGACGCCGATGGCCGCGTGTTGCACCAACTCCTGGCGGAATCGGGAGTTCAAGCAGACTGCCTGCTCTCCGATAGCACGCGCCCCACGACTGTCAAAGAGCGATTCATCGGCCGCGCGGCCAATCGCCATCCGCATCAGATTCTGCGGGTCGACAGCGAAGTCCGCGATCCGATCGACATTAACTTGGAGCGGCAGCTTGCTCGACGCATCACGCAACACATCGAGCACTACGATGTTGTTCTGATCTCGGATTACGACAAAGGCGTCTGCACTCCCGGCTTGCTGCAGGAAGTGATCGCCGCCGCGCGCGAGGCGGGAGTGCCGGTCCTGGTCGACCCGATTCGTGGCGCCGATTACTCACGCTATCGAGGCGCAACGACCATGACCCCCAACCGTCTGGAAGCGGAACAAGCCACGGGCATCAAAGTCACAAGCATCGACAGCGCCTTCGTCGCCGGCCGCAAGTTATGTGCTGAGCTGGGCCTGGTGTGGGCCATCATCACGCTCGATCGGGATGGCATGGCCCTGGTGTATCCCAACGGCCGCGGCGAGCATTTTCCAACGCGGCCCCGCGAGGTGTACGACATCACCGGCGCCGGCGATATGGTGCTGGCCACCATCGGGCTGGCGCTGGCGTCCGATGCCGGCATCGAAGCTGCTCTGCGGCTGGCCAACATCGCCGGCGGTCTGGAAGTGGAGCAGGTGGGCGTGGCGTCGATCTCGCGCGATGAGATTCGCATCGATCTGCTGCACGGCAGCCGAGACAGCCGGCAGAAAGTGTTTACGCTGGATCAACTCGTGCGGCTGGCAAGGGTGCATCGCGCCCGCGGCCAGCGCGTGGTGCTCACCGATGGCTGCTTTGATCTTTTGCACATGGGCCATCTGTCGCATCTCACGGAAGCCGCCGCACAAGGCGATGTCTTGTGCGTGGGGTTGCAAACCGACGCGGGCGTGCGGCTCTCCAAGGGCCCGGGGCGTCCGGTGATCAAGCAGCAGGATCGATCGCTGATGCTCTCCGCCTTGGCGTGCGTCGATTATGTCACGCTATTTGACGAACGCACGGCAAGTGAGATCGTGCGCCAACTGCGCCCCGACGTGCTCGTGAAAGGGTCCGACTTTCAAGACCGCCGGCACGAGATCCCAGGCGCGGAGATTGTTGAAGCCCACGGCGGCCGCATTCACTTGACTCAGGTGGTTCCCGGTGTCTCGACGACGCGCCTGGTGAAACAACTGGCCGCTTGAATCGCGCTAAGCCGCAAGCGGTTCAAGAGCTAGGGTAATGCAGAACTCGCGGCGGTCCAAAGATAAAGGCCGCGAACCACCGGGTGGCGGTTCGCGGCCTGCTTGGATTTAGCACGTTTCAATCAGAGTCAGCAATTACTCAACCAGCTTCGGCACTTCGGCCAGAATCTTCTCGATCGCGCCAGCGTTGAGCTCGCCCTTGTCGAACGCGAAGTTGGAGACCACTTTGCTGTTCTTGGCGACCAGCACGGTGACATCGGCCTTGGGATTGATGCCGTAGTTGTCCGGACCGTTCTCGAACTCGACCGGCACCACCACCGGCACGTTAGACAGACTGTTCTTGGCGCCCAGGTCCTTGGCCTTGGCTTCCAGGGCTTCGCGATCCGAACCCAGGACGTTCACGAAGGCCTTGAACTGCTTGCCTTCATTAGCGGCCACGGCCTTGTCCAGACCCTTGGCCAACGCCACGACTTGCTCGTTCGGCGTGCGGGTGAAAACCATCACCATGGGGCGAGCGCCGTACTTGCAACGATAGCACAACTGCGCGCCCACCTTAACGCCGTCTTCAGCGGCGCCGGAGCACTTGGTGACGTCGAAAGCGCCGATGGCGGCGCCCGGCTCCAAACCACTCTTCAGATCGCCGGCGAAGGCCAGGCTACCGGCGGCAACCAACGCTGCCGCCACACACAGGCTCAACAGAGATTTCATGCGGATCCTCATCTTTCGTTTTCCAGAAACAACGGGTGGGTCCAAACACAACGCAGCGAAACACAAATCAGGCAGGACTTGACGCGGGGCGGGCAATCCTAGCCCGACGCGCCAGCGAGGGCATCCCTCATGAATGCGGGTCGATTATAGAAGGCCGCCGGCCAAAGGGCAAAGGGTTGCCAGCACGTTTCCGCCGGGAAATGGGGAATGCCGCTTGCCAGTTCTTAACCGGCCGCTCATGCTAGCGCGGTCCAAAAAACGCGTTGTTGAAGGGAGTTGCCATGAAAAAGCAGTCTTGCTGCCTGTCGATGTTGGGTCTTGTTGGTATGATCGCACTTTTTCCG
>JBGTDH010000762.1:0-5740 GCA_041748435.1 Pirellulales bacterium | reverse complement strand
ACTCTCCGTCGCAATCCTTGATCTGAATGAACATGTCCTTAGCCATGACTCGTATCTCCTCAAATTGTTGGTGTTAACTCGCTGGGAAAGTCTCGCGCTACGCCTTCTTCGGCACTTCCGCCACCAGCCGCATGCTGGCGGTCAAGGTCTCCAGTTGGAAGTGGGGCCGCAGGTAAGCGACTGCTTCGTACCAGCCCGGCTTGCCGGCCACGGCACGCACTTCCACCTTGGCCTCCGCCAACGGGAACTTGGCCTTGGTCTCTTCGCCGGCGATCGACGGATCGCACACGAAGTTGTTGATCCAATCGTTCAGCCAGCGCTCCACATCGGCCGTCTCCATGCCGGAGCCGATCTTGTCGCGAGCCATCACCTTCAGGTAATGGGCAAACCGGCTCACGCACAGGATGTAGTGGAACTTGGCAGACAACTCCGCGTTGGCGTTGGCATTGGCATCGAAGTACGTCTTCGATTTCTGCGCGCTCTGCGAGCCCATGAACACGGCGAAGTCCCGGTTCTTGGCATGCAGCAGCGGCAGGAAGCCCAGGTTCGACAGCTCGAACTCGCGGCGATCGCTAATGGCGATCTCCGTCGGGCACTTCATCGCCACGTCGCCGTCATCGGTCGGGAACGTGTGGACCGGCAGGCCTTCCACCACCCCGCCGCCCTCCACGCCACGCGTGCGGGCAAACCAGCCGTACTTGGCATACGCATCGGTGACGCGTGCCGCGTAGGCCCACGAAGCGTTCATCCACAAGTACTTGCCGTGGTCCTTGCCATCGACGAACTCTTCGAAGTTGAATTCCTCGACGCGCTTGAAGTTCTCTCCGTAGGGCAAGCGTCCCAGCGTGCGGGGCAACGTGAGGGCCACGAACCGCGAATCTTCGCTCTCGCGGAAGCTGCGCCACGAGGCGAACTCCACGCCGCCGAAGATCTTGGCCAGATCGCGCGGGTTGGCCAGCTCCGTGTAGCTGTCCATGTTGAACAGCTTAGGGCTGGCGGCTGCCACGAACGGCGAGTGGCCGGACGCGGCGACATTGGAGATCAGCTTCAGCAGGTTGATATCGTCCGGGCTGCGGCTGAACTCGTAATCGCCCACCAGCATGCCATAGGGCTGTCCGCCCAGTTGGCCGTACTCTTCCTCGTACACCTTCTTGAACAGTTGGCTCTGGTCGAACTCGACGGCCTTCTCCAGGTCCTTCAGGATTTCCGTCTTCTTGACGTTCAGCACGCGAATCTTCAGGGTCTGGCTGGTCTCCGAATTCTGCACGAGGTAGTGCAGGCCGCGCCACGTGCCTTCCAGCTTCTGGAAGTCGCCGGCGTGCATCACTTCGTTGAGCTGTGCCGAGAGCTTGCGGTCGATCTCGGCAATCCAGAACTTGATGTTGGTCTCCACATCCTTGGAGATCACCTGGCCCGGCTGCACGACCTTGCTGATGAACTGCTCGATATACGTGCGGTTGCGATCGCGCTCGATCTCGTCTTGCGCCCGCGTCTGGCTGAGAATCTGATCCAACAGGCCGTCTTCCTGCGTTGTCGCGAAAGAGCCGGGCTGTTCTAAGGTAGCTGTGCTCATATTGAGTTCCCGATGGAGGTTGGTGATGTTGATTGCTGGTTCCCTCTCCTTCTGGGAGAGGGTTAGGGTGAGGGTGGTGGCGTCAAGGACAGTGGAACGACCCTCACCCCAGCCCTCTCCCAGAGGGAGAGGAGGCCGCGGCTACGCCGCTTACGTCGTCGGCTCTTCCGGAGTCGTCTCGCCTTCCGGCTTCACGCCCAGCTCGGTCGCCAGGGAGAGAGCCTTCTCCGTGTTGCCCAGCACGTCGGCCAGGAGCTGCTCCAGCTTGTCGTTGCCTTCCATCTTGCCGAGCAACTGATTCAACTGGCCGCGGATCTCCAGCAGCTCCTTCAGCGCCGGGACCTGCTCGGCCACCTTGGTGGGCTCGAAGTCGTCGATGCTCTTGAAGTTCAGCTCGACGGCCAGCTTCGAGTCGCCGCCGGTCAGCTTGTTGTCGACCTTCAGGGCCAGCCGCGGGGCCGCCTTGCCAAGGACCTCATTGAAATTGTCCTTGTCGATCGGCACGAACTTGCGGTCCTTGATCGCCTTGGGCGTCTCCTTCGACTGTGCCGACAGATCGGCCATCACGCCCACCACAAACGGCAGCTCTTTCTTCTCTTCCGCTCCGCCGGTCTCCACATCGTAAGTAATCTGCACGCGAGGACGACGCACGCGGTCCAGCTTGTGCTGTGTGCTTTCGGTACCCATGAATGAAACTCCTTCAGAGGAAGGTCAAGTAAGTGTCGCTAAAACTGTTCCGGCTGAGTTCTCACGAACTCAGCTACTGCTACGAGGCATTCTGCCCCGCATCGATGCCAAACTCCCGGTTCAACTCTCCCAACATGTTGGCGTCCCGCACCATCTGCTGAATCAGCAGCGGAAACGGGAGGCTCCCCAAGCGCACAGCCCGCTTCACCAGGTAGGGAATGGGGCTGTGCGGTTCGATCTGCTGCAATAACTCCGCCGCGCGATTGAGCTGTGCATACGCCTCGGCCCGCGAGGTGACGGTCTGCGTGGCGCCGCTTGGCCGCGCCGCCCCGTCTGCCGTTGCGGCCTCCGAGGCAGACGCTTCCACCGGCGGCAGCAAGCGTTGCAGCTCCGCCTGCCCTAATCGCCGGCAATCTTCGATCGCCGTTCCCAGCGAAGTGAAACTTGGCGCCACCGAGCCCACGCGGGCATCCAGTGCCGCGGTGATCTTCTTGATCTCCTCGAGCGATTCGTTCAGATCTACCACCACTTGCTGCAAGGCTTCGTAGGTGGTGGCCGTCTGAGCCTTCTGCACGCGTTCCTGATCGGCGGCGTCCGTGCTCGATCGCAGGCGGTTGAACTCCTGCAGGCTGACGGCGTTGCCCGGCGTTCCCAACAGCGGCGCCGTTCGCAGCGTGCCGGGGAACCGCATCCCGCGCTCCGCGTCGTCCAGCATGTTGGCCAGCGGCAACGCACGGGCTTCCGCATCGTCCGGATCTTCCGGAGGGTTGATGCGGTCCCAACACTCTTCGATCAATCGCCGCAGCAACATCAGGCCATCCCGCAACCCGGCGAAGGCATGCACCTTCACCAAGCCTTCCAGCAGGTGGCAGGCGATGCGCAGATCCTTCGATTGCGTGACCAGCGCCTCTTGCGAGAGCTTGACGACGCCGGGCCAATCGGCTCGCTTGAGTTGCTCGGGTCGCGTGGCGTCGTCGAAGTCTTCGGGCCGCTCCTCGGCGCGCAGCTTCTCCATCTGCTCGCGGACCGTGAACGCATAGGCCTGCGGACTGCCGGCCGGGTTCTCCCCGGCCAGGGGCATCAACAAGGCATCAAGATCGAAGACCGGCGTGTGGGCCATCGTGGCGTTTCTGGCGTGGCTTTCCCGTGCGGGAAAAATCGGTAGGACTGTGTCAATCGGGGCCGTGCGCACGGTGCGGTGGATTGAGCGGCACGCACGGCCGTTACGGAAAAGTAGGTCGGCCCAGACGGTAGGGCAAAAAAGTGGGCAAAAAACGCCGGATGTTCGACGTTCGCTGCGGTCGGGCCTATCTATTAATAGCAACCGCCTCGCTCACCGCTTGCGGCTTAGCGTCCCTCCCGCCTCGGCATCCCGCTCCATGCAAGCCACGCTCGCGCAACTCGTACATCCGGTTCTTCGCTACGGCGTCGATCTCAAGTCCCGGCTCGATCGCGGCGAGCAGCCGGACCTCGATGCAGAGCAAGCCGAGTTGAAGGACAAGCTGCTGCCGGATTACGAAGCCCGCCGCTGGCCGGAGTTCGGTGGCGAGCCGTTGCGGGATCGCGGCACACTCTCGAACGCTTCGCAGGCGGCCGATGCGCGCGGCACCGATAACGGCCAGTTCCTCGGCGTGCGTTATGCTCTCACTTGCTGGCTCGATGAGTTGTTCACGTGCCACTCACCGTGGGCCGAGGCCTGGAACGAACACAAGTTAGAGGTCGAGCTGTACGGCAGCAACGATCGCTCCTGGCGATTCTGGGATCAAGCGCGGATGGCACAATCCCGCCCCGGCGTCGATGCCTTGGAGGCGTTCTTCCTGTGCGTGGCGCTCGGTTTCCGCGGCGAGCTGCGCGAGCAATCGGAGAAACTGCAGACCTGGACCAATCATGCCAAGGGACGCTTGGGCAAAGTGCAAGAGCCGTCGTTCCCCGCCGCAGCACCCGGAGAGCCGCCGACGCGAGTGCCGCCCCTACACGGAAGAGAACGCCTCCGCCGCATGCTGCTGTGCGGCTGGCTGACGCTGTTGGCCAGCATCCCCGTGGCCGCGTATTGCATCGTGAGCAAGTGGGGCGGTTGAAAAGAGTCAGTAGTCAGTTGTCAGTAGTCAGTAGCTGCAACGGACTCCAACACAGACTACTGACGACTAACCACTGACCACTGACCACTGACCACTGACCACTGACGAATCTATGGGCCTCTTCACTCTCGCGTGGAACAGCATTCTGGAGATCGGCAAGCTGATCGCGATGCCGATTGCAAAGGCCCGCGGCAGCCGGCGGTTTGGCCAGGTGCTGCGGTGGACGCTGCACGTGTTGGCCGTGGCAGGCATTCTTTGCTGCCTGGCGTGGTTGAACTATGCGCTCGATCTGGAGCAGGTGGTTCGCACGCCATGGCACGCTCTGCGCGGACTGTGGTTGCCGTTAATGTTCGGCGTGATCTATACGCTCTCCTGGCTCGGCTGGTGGCTGTGGCGATTGTCTGCCGCGCCGCGGGATGCTTCGGCGCATCCGGATATCGACGAGGCGTGGCAGGAAGCGCTGAGCGCGTTGGAGCAGGCCGGCATCGATCCCGCAGCAACGCCGCTGTTTCTGGTGTTGGGACGGCCCGCCTCGCCGGAGGCCTGTTTGTTCCATGCGGCCCGCATGCTGCTGACCGTGCCGCAGACGCCGCGTCGGCGTAACGCTCCGTTGCACGTCTATGCCCACGAAAATGCCATCTACCTGACGTGCGCCGGGGCTTCGATTCTGGGGCAACAGGCGGAATTGTACCTGCAAGACCAATTGCAACATGCGTTGCCCGCGCCCGTCGCCGCGTCCCGCGCGGAAGGCGCATCGACCGAAGACGACTCCCACGCTTGGGGCAATCCAACCTTCGATCCACCCACCGAATGGTCGCCCGGCGGCGAGGGGCTTCAGCAACTGGAGCACGGCGTGGCGTTACTCGTCGAAGACGCCGCTCCGACGGGCAAGCTGCGTGCGGCTCAACCCCAGGCTCGCCCGGAGCCGCAGCCGCATGGCTGCATCTTGTCGGAAGGGGACGTGGCCGAGATTGCGGCGGCTCGCCTGGCTTATGTGTGCCAACGCATCGTCGAGATACGCCGCCCGTATTGCCCGATCAACGGTATCGCGATCTTGACTCCGCTGGCCGGGTCCGACAGCGACGAAGACGCCAAGAACCTGACCGCGGTGGTCGAGCGAGAACTCTCGGTGGTGCAGGATGCTCTGGGTGTCAGTTGTCCCGTGCTAGCGGTGGTATGCGACTTGGAGCAACTGCCGGGCTGCTCGGATTTCATCGAGCGCATGCCGGAGGAACAGCGGCGGAGGCGATTGGGCGCCACCTTGCCGGCCGTGGCTCACGCCGACCAGGCGAGTCTGCCTGGCATGATCGGCGACGCTCTGCGTTGGCTGTGCCAGGAGTTGACGCCCTCGCTGGTGTATCGATTGATCCCCGCTCCGCGGACCGATGCGGCCAGCGCGGCG